>JBATOB010000215.1:0-18034 GCA_049290655.1 Chromatiaceae bacterium
CGCGGTAGCGGCGAAGAGTTGCGGGGCGAGCTGCTGGCCATGGGGGTAGAGCTGGACCCTTACAAGGCACGGCAGCAACTACCCGCTTATCTGCAACGCGAGCACCCCAAGCGGCGGATGCGCTGCGCCTTGCAAGTGGGCTGGGCTGGTTCGTCCTTCGTGTTACCTGATCGGGTGATCGGGCCGGACGCGGCGGGGGTGATCTTCCAGAGCGGCGAACGGGGCCATGATGAATTTACGCTGGCGGGCGACCTGGCGGGCTGGCAGGCGGGGATTGCGGCGCGGGCCGTGGGTAATCCCCTGCTGGGGCTGGCCATCGCGGCGAGCTTTGCGGGGCCGTTGCTGGGGCCATGTCATGCCGAAGGCGGCGGGATTCATTTCGTGGGTGATTCATCCACGGGCAAGACGACGGCGATTGAGGGCGCATGCGCCACCTGGGGCGGACCCCAATACCGGCGAAGCTGGCGGGCCACGGCCAACGGCTTGGAAGGGGCGGGCATCCTCTTCAATGATTGCCTGCTGGCGCTTGACGAGATCAGCGAATGCGATCCCCGCCAAGTGGGCGAGATCGTTTACATGATCGGCAACGGACGCGGCAAGCAACGCGCCAGCCGGACGGGCACGGCGCGGGGGGTGACCCGCTGGCGCTGCTTTGTGCTATCGAGCGGCGAGCGCACCCTAGCCACGGCCATGCAGGAAGGCGGCCACCGGGCCAAGGCGGGCCAGGCGGTGCGGTTGCTCGATATTCCCATGGCACGGGCCTTCGGGGCCTGGGATCACTTGCAGGGGGCCACCACGGCGGCCGGTTTTTCGGATGCGATCAAGAAGGCGGCGGCGCAGCATCATGGCCATGCGGGCCGGGCCTTTCTGGAAAAGCTGACCCATGACCCCCGGGACTTCGGCGCCCTGCTCGAAGAGGTGAAGGCCCTGCCCCTGTTCGCGACGGCGGGCGGCGAAGGGCAGGACAAAAGAGCGGCGGGCCGCTTCGCCCTGATCGGGCTGGCGGGCGAACTGGCGACGGAATACGGCCTGACGGGCTGGCCCGAGGGCAACGCCTTCCAGGCGGCGGCGGAAGGGTTGCGCATCTGGCGGGCGGCGCGTGGCACCGGTAACGGCGAACGGCGCCAGATTGCCGAGCGCGTGTCCGACTTCCTGGAACGCCATGGCGATGGACGCTTTTCGGATGCCGACCGGCCGGACGAGCCCAGCATCATTCGGGATCGGGCGGGCTGGTGGCGGGACGGCGACCAGGGGCGGGAATACCTGCTGACGGCCGAGGCCATGCGCGAGGCGCTGCGGGGCTTTGACTTTGCCCGGGGCTTGGATGCCTTGCAAGAGATCGGCGCCCTACCTGCGCCCGGATCGGACGGCAAGCGCGCCAGGTTTATGAGGATTGGCGGACGCGGCATGAAGTTGTATCCCGTCAACCCCGAAAAGCTGGCGGGTGGCGACCATGGGGCTTGAATCACTGCTGGCCATGATGAAAAGTGGGGTATCAGGGGTTGCAGAGGTGCAAGCCAGTAACGACGGGGCTTCTGGCTGCAACCCCCCGCAACCCGCTGGGGTATCAGAGGTATCAATCGCCATGGGCGGCGGTCATCCTGATACCCCTGATACCCCCCGCAACCCGCCCGAGGTATCAGCGCAAGCCAGCAATAACAAGGCTTGCACCCCTGATACCCCTGATACCCCGGAAATCATCATTCCCCAACGCGCCCCGGCAACGGCACCCTTGCCAGCCGATGCCGAGGCGGCGGTCCGGGCCTGGCTGGCGATGATCGGGGAAACCGACCCGGCAACTATCCATGAAGTGCTGGGCGAGTGCTATCGCTACCAGGATGCGCGGGCCTACTACGGCGGGCGAGCGGCGGCGGGTCTGCCCAAGCTTGATCCCTTCCCGGATGATCGAAAAACTTGCGGCGAGTGCGCCAACCTGGCGGGGCGGCGGTGTCGGGCCGCCATGCGCCGCGAACTGATCGGCATGGCGTCATGGCACGAACCCGACCCCAGCCGTCCCCATGCCTGTTTCGCCTTCCTGCCCCTGGCCAGTGATCCCGACCAGCGCACCGGCGCCGAACGCTGGCCAAGTCTGGCGCCAACCCTCACCCGCAGAGGTGCCACCCCATGACCACCCTGGAACATGAACCCGTCCCCGCGACGGCGGCGCCCGTGCCCGGCTACGAGGCTTCCCGCTACAACGCCATGCGGCATGGCATCCTTTCCCGGCTGGCGGTCATGGCCCACGAAAACGGGGCCGAGTTTGCCGACCTGCTGGCGGCGCTGATCGAGGACTATCGACCCGAGGGCATGACCGAGCGGGTTTTGATTGAGGAACTGGCGGCGACCATCTGGCGCAAGCGACGGGTGTTGCTGGCCGAGGGCGCGACGATCAATTGCGGGTTGCGCGGTGTAGTCACCAGCATCTTTTCCAGCCCGATTCCATCGGCGGCGCCCTTCGAGCCTGGGCTAACCACCGAGGGCCGCGACCTGTCTGACTTGATGGCCGCATCCCCGGCAGAGATTAGCGAGCGCCAGCATAATGCGGCGCTGGACCTTGACGCGACCCGCAAGGCGGCGGCCATCCTGCGGCGCGGCGGCGAGCATGCCTATCAGCGGGCACGACGGGCCTTGCTGGCTGAGTCGCGGGATTGGTGGGATGAGTATGTCGAGGAAGAATCATCCCCGGCGACCGCCGATGGGCTGGCGGACTTCATCCGCGCAAGCCTGGAACCCTTGTGCCTGCGCCTGGCGCAAGAGGCGAGACTGATCCCGGCGATCCAAACGCAAACCTTGGGCGAGGGCCTGCAATTGGAACGTCTGGAAAAACTGGGCAGGTATGAAACCCATCTTGACCGCAAATTCGAGCGCACCCTGGCCATGCTGCTCAAGGTGCGCGAGTTGCGCGGCGCGTGATCCGGGCCGCCAAGGGCCGAGCAATCCGTTTCGCAAAATGGCGCGGCCGTTTGCGCATTTGGCACGGGTGAAGGCTATCGCCATGGCGATCTAGGCGCCCATGGCACATAATGCCTTCGCCCCCTGTCCCAAGGGCGCGGAAAAGGGGTATCGAATTTTTTTGCGTATATCCTAGCGGGTATCAACGCGGAACAGGCGAAAAGGTTAATAGTTAAAACAACGGGTTGGCTGTTATATGCGCATTCTCATCAGTAACGACGATGGCTATCAGTCTCCGGGTCTCCTGATTCTGGCCCAGGCCCTTGCGCCCTATGGCACGGTGATCATAGTGGCCCCGGATCGGGACCGCAGCGGGGCCAGCAATTCCCTAACCCTGATAAACCCCTTGCGCGCCCATGAGTTGGGTAATGGCCATTACTATGTGGAGGGCACTCCCACCGATTGCGTCCATCTGGCAATAACCGGCCTTTTGGACGAGGAACCGGATCTGGTGGTGGCGGGTATCAATCATGGGCCCAATCTGGGTGATGACGTGCTCTACTCAGGAACGGTAGCGGCGGCGACCGAGGGGCGCTTTCTGGGCCTGCCGGCGATGGCGGTATCCATTGCCTCCCATGAGCCCAAGCACCTGGATACGGCGGCCCGGATAGCGGCCAATTTGGTGACCAATCTGGATCCGGATGTCTTGGGGTCCAAGCTCATCCTCAATGTCAATGTGCCAGACCTGCCCTACGATCAGTTGGCAGGTCTTAGGGCTACCCGGCTTGGTCATCGTCACAAGGCCGAGCCCGCGACTCGTGCCCTAGATCCGCGTGGTCGCACCATCTACTGGGTCGGCCCTGCGGGTCCCGAGCAGGATGCGGGTCCGGGCACCGACTTTCACGCGGTTCGCCATGGTTTCGTCTCGGTCACCCCCTTGCAAGTGGATCTGACGCGCCATGCCCTGCTCGATCCCTTGGCGGAGTGGCTGGAGGGGTGCGCTTGAGGTCGGGGACATGACTCATCCTCATGCTGCCGATCAGGGGTGCCTGGATGATCCCGGGGTCGGCATGACCTCGCCTCGCACTCGGGAGCGGCTTCGCCTCCGCCTCGCGGCGGCGGGCATAGGCAATGCGGAAGTGTTGGCCATCATGGGTCGCTTGCCGCGCCATCGCTTCGTCGACGAGGCCCTCTCTAGTCATGCCTATGAGGATTCGGCGCTGCCCATCGGCCACGGGCAGACCCTGTCTCAGCCCTACATGGTGGCGCGCATGACCGAAGCCTTGCTAGAGCCGGGACGGCCCGAGTCCGTGCTCGAGATCGGCACGGGTTCGGGATTTCAGACTGCGGTGCTGGCCTCCCTGGCGCGGCGAGTCTATAGCGTCGAGCGGGTCTCCGCTCTCCTGGAATCAGCCCGCAAACGACTACGCGACCTGCGGTTGCGCAACGTGCGTCTGCGTCATGGCGACGGCGGGCTGGGCTGGGCTGAATACGCTCCTTATGATGCCATACTGGTCACTGCGGCCCCTGCGGGAATTCCTCGCGCCTTGGTCAATCAGCTCGCTATTGGGGGTTGCATGGTGCTGCCCATTGGCCATGGCAGCGAGCAGGTTCTGGTACGGGTCATCCGTACGGAGTCGGGTTACCGCCATGAGATCCTGGAGCCGGTCACCTTCGTACCGCTCTTGGGCGGGGTGACCTGAATGGCCCCATCCGGCCGCCCCTTGGTTTTGGCTCGCCTAAATTTTCACCACGGCGCTTCCCAAAGGTTGTTTTAGCCCGGTTCGGGCCCCCGCCGATACTAGGCGCGGCCCCAACCTGTCGGGCTATCAGCCTATGCGAAATCAGGATATCCCTGGTGCTCACCAACCGTTGCCTCTATCACGGCCACCGGGCGGGCGAGGATGTCCTGGTGGGTAGTGGACTCACGGGATAAAGTAACCTTATCATGCTGAGGTATAACAAGAATTATATAAGTGCAGGGGGGGCCAATCCCCCGTTGTTGGTAGTGCATGGGTATAAGAACGGCGGGGTCCCCCATTCACCCAATTGGGGCAGGGGCCGGGATGGAACTGCCTGTTTTACCCGAAGGTTCGGCTAGATGGCGGGGCTTTCGACCTCTTAGGTTTACCCGCTCGTGCACGCAAGTCGCCCTAGAAGAGAGAGAACGCATGACCGTTGCCGAGAATCGAGAGGAATCGGACCGGGAAGAGGAACTCGACCCCGAGGCGTTGGGCATGCCCGAGGCCGATGAGGAGGGTGTCGGCAACCTAACCCCTGTCTTCGCCGCCGATGAGAATGTGGAGGAGGTGGCGGTAGGTTTTGCACACCGATCACGGCCATTCGTGGAGGAGTCCGACCTTGACGCGACGCGCATTTATCTTAATGAGATCGGGGCCTCCCGCTTACTGACAGCGGAGGAGGAGGTGCGTCTGGCTCGCCTGGCTCAGGCTGGTGACAATCTGGCCCGCCAGAATATGATCGTCAGTAACCTGCGGCTGGTGGTCAAGATCGCGCGCCGCTACCTCTATCGTGGTTTGCCCCTCCTGGATCTCATCGAGGAGGGCAACCTGGGTCTCATCCGCGCCGTGGAGAAGTTCGACCCGGAACGGGGCTTTCGCTTTTCCACCTATGCCACCTGGTGGATCCGCCAGACCATCGAGCGGGCCATCATGAACCAGACACGCACGGTGAGGCTGCCGATCCATGTGGTCAAGGAGATCAACGTTTATCTGCGGGCGGCTCGTCTGCTGGGCCAGCGACTGGATCACGAACCCAGTGCCGAGGAGGTTGCGGAACTCCTCGACAGGCCCATTGGCGAGGTGAAGCGCCTGCTCTGCCTTAACGAACACATTGCCTCGGTGGATAGCCCCTTAAGCAAGGATGCTGACAAGCCCTTGGTGGATTTGCTTCAGGACGAGGATGCCGACGACCCCGCCGACCGCATCCAGGATCGTGAAGTTCAAGTAAACCTCGATAACTGGCTGACCAAACTTACCGACAAGCAACGCGAGGTCATCGAGCGTCGCTTTGGCATCCATGGCTACGAGAACAGCACGCTGGAAAAAGTCGCCGAGGAATTGGGTGTAACCCGCGAGCGAGTCCGTCAGATCCAGATGGATGCCCTGCGTCGTCTGCGTGATATCTTGGAGAAGGAGGGTTTCTCCCTGGAAGCTTTCTTCAAATGAGCTGGCCCGGCCTTGTCGACCAGTCTCCGTTAGGCTTTTCCATTCCCCTGGATCACCCAAGGTCCATCTCCTATTCCTCTCCCCCCGTCCTCCCCCTGACCTGACCTAGATCAAAGAAAAGCGAGTGATCTGCTCCAAGCCGGGGTAAGCCGCCCTCCTGACCTTGACTTTCGAGTGTTCATACTTTGTTATAGACCAGGTTATGCCAAGGACCAAAGGCGTGGCGATCAGTGCGGCAGGGAATTGGCATATCTACATTGTTTATGCAGTCATTTCGGGGAGGTTTTATGGAAACTGGACTCGAACAGAAGTACAACTTTGACGTTGTACGATGGTTCACAGTGATGGCGGTCATCTACCTGGTGGTAGGGGCGGCTGTTGGCGTTTACATCGCGTCGGAATTGGCCTGGCCATTTCTTAATTTCGATTTACCCTACCTGACCTTTGGGCGCCTGCGTCCGCTCCACACCAACGCGGTGATCTTTGCCTTCGGCGGTTGCGCCCTCATGGCTACAGCCTTCTACACGGTCCAGCGCACCAGTGGCGTGCGTCTCTGGAGTGACAAGCTGGCCTGGTTTGTTTTCTGGGGCTGGAATGTCATTATCGTGTCCGCGGTTATTACCCTCCCCTTGGGCATCACCCAGGCCAAGGAGTACGCCGAGCTGGAATGGCCCATCGATATCGCTATCGCCGTGGTCTGGCTGGCCTTCTCCTTCAATTTCATTATGACCCTCGCTATCCGCAAGACCTCGCACATCTATGTGTCCAATTGGTTCTTCCTGGGTATGATGGTCATGATCACCTACCTGCATGTGGTCAATAGCCTGGCTATCCCGGTGGGTATGTTCAAGTCCTATTCCGTTTTCTCCGGCACCCAGGACGCCATGATCCAGTGGTGGTGGGGTCATAACGCCGTGGGCTTTTATCTGACCGCCGGTTTCCTCGGCATCATGTACTACTTCGTGCCCAAGCAGGCCAATCGCCCTGTCTACTCCTATCGCCTCTCCGTCATCCACTTTTGGGCTTTGATGTTCGGCTATGTCTGGCTTGGTGCTCACCACCTCCAGTACACCGCCCTTCCAGACTGGACGGGCTCCCTGGGCGCCGCCGTTTCCATTGCCATGATCATCCCCTCCTGGGGCGGCGCGGTTAATGGCATGATGACCCTTTCAGGTGCCTGGGATAAGCTGCGTACCGACTATGTTCTGCGCTTCCTGATCGTTGCCCTGGCTTTCTATGCCATGTCCACCTTCGAGGGTCCGGTCATGTCCCTGAAGACCGTCAATGCCCTCTCCCACTACACCGATTGGACCGTCGGCCACGTGCATTCCGGTGCCCTCGGCTGGGTGGCTGGCGTCGCCATCGGCTCCATCTACCACCTCATGACCCGCCTTTGGCACACAGAGATGTTCTCCGAGAAGCTGGTGAATTTCCACTTCTGGGCCCTGACCATTGGTACCGTGGTCTATATCGTTGCCATGTGGGTGTCGGGCATCATGCAGGGTTTGATGTGGCGTGCCTTTGATGAATACGGCGCTCTGGCCTACACGTTTGTAGAGACCGTGGATGCCATGCACCCCTACTACGCCATGCGTGCGGTTGGCGGGGGTATCTTCCTTTTCGGCGCCATCGTCATGCTCTTCAACGTGCTGATGACCGTTCGCAAGTCCGCCACCAGCGGTAGCTTGCAGAAGGCCCGTCTCGCGGCTGCTTCCGCCTGATCACCCGAGGTAAGAACACATGGCTGAAAACACACCACCCAAGGGCCTTCAGGACCGCTTGGAGCGGAATATCTGGGCCTTTCTCATCGTTGTCGCGCTCGTCCTCTCCGTGGGCGGCCTGGTCGAGATCGTGCCGCTCTTTTATCTTAAGAACACGATGGAGTACAACCGCTATCCCGAGATTGTCTGGAGCAAGGTTGGCCAGGAGGCCATCGTTGCCGCCGATGCTGGCGTCGTGAAGGCGAACTGGAAGCCAGGCGATGGCATGCGTCCTTACACCGCCATGGAATTAGCGGGCCGCGATATCTTTCAACGCGAGGGTTGCTACACTTGCCACTCGCAGATGATCCGTCCCTTCCGTGACGAGAAAGAGCGTTATGGCCATTACTCTCTGGCCTCCGAGTCCATGTTCGATCATCCATTTCAGTGGGGCTCCAAGCGTACCGGGCCAGACTTGGCCCGGGTTGGCGGCAAGTACTCGGACGACTGGCAACGGGCTCATCTGCGCAGACCTCAGGCGCTCGTTCCGGAATCCGTCATGCCGGCTTACCCCTGGTTGGATAAGGCCTCGCCGGATGCCGCCAGTATCCAGGCCCACATGGGCGGGCTGCGCATCATCGGCGTTCCTTATACCGACGCGGACATAGCGGCGGCCCCGGCCCTGCTCCAGGGTAAGACCGAAATGGACGCCGTGGTGGCCTACCTTCAGGTGCTGGGTACCATGGTGAAGCTTGACGAAGGCAAAGTCTATCGTGACTAGTCTGAGCGAGTATTTCCATACCGATTGGGCAGCAATGACCACCACCGATTGGATCGGTACGATACTGACGGTGGTCACCTTCGTTGCCATGGTGGTGGCTTACTTCCAGGTGTTTCGTCCCAAGAACAAGGACAAGCTCGAGGCCAATCGCTTCATCCTGTTCGAAGAGGACAATAAAGAGAGCGGAGAAAAAAATGGCGGGACCTAATCCCTTTCCCGGTGAGAACAATACCGGTCATTTCTGGGACGATAACCTGCGGGAGCTGAACAATCCCCCCCCGAGTTGGTGGATGATCGGCTTCTGGGCGTCTATTGCCTGGGTGGTAGGCTATTTTATCCTCTACCCCTCGTGGCCCATGCCCTATCAACCTCGGGATAGCGAAGGCTACACCAAGGGCGTCATTGGCTGGACCCAGATCAAGGAGTACAAGGAGGGCGTCCAGCAACTCCAGGAAATGCGTGCCCAGTACGAGGAAAAAATCGCCAAGATGACAGCCGAGCAGATCCTGGCGGATCCTGGCATGACCCAGTACACCTTGGCCTCCGCCAAGGTGCTGTTTGGTGACAATTGCTCCGCTTGCCACGGCAGTGGCGGTCAGGGCAATCCCGGCTACCCGGTCTTGGTGGACGACGACTGGCTTTATGGCGGCGCCCTGGCCAAGCTCCAAGAGTCCTTGGCCTACGGTCGCAAGGGCGCCATGACGGCACACAAGGATATCCTTACACCGGCCGAGGTCGATGCCCTGGCAAAGTTCACGGTTGACCTCAGTGAGGGCAAGGCTACGGATCAAGGCTGGGCCTTGTTTAACGACAAGGGTTGCACCGCCTGTCATGGTCCTAAAGCGAATGGTGTCTTGGCGGAATTGCCTGGTGGCGAGATCGTGTCCGTTGGTGCCGCCAACTTAACCGATGGCATCTGGCGCTTCGAGCCGGGTGGCCTCGAAAGCGCTAAGCACACCATTCTCTATGGCGTTAATCAGGCTGGCGTGGAAGGTACTCGCGAGGCGGTCATGCCGGCCTTCGCCGATACGGGCAAGTTGAATCCCCTGCAGATCAAAAAGCTGGTGGTTTATGTCCATGAGTTGGGTGGCGGCAAATAGTCCAGGCCAGAGGCGAGGGGTGGACGTCTCGCCCCTCGTCGCCAACCTATCCGAACGGAGGAGCGCATCGTGAGTTTTTTCAGTAACATGATGAATTGGGACCCAGTCATGTGGATGTCCATCCTGATGGTGATCATCGCCATCGTCATCATTATTTACCTGGGTTTCAAGGTGAAGGCCCTGATGGACAAGGATGCCGAGGCGCACAAGAAGGAGGGGTACAAGCAGCGTTAGCGAACCCTGGACTTGAATGGGTGGGTTAAAGGGGGGGCACTTGTCCCCCCTTTGCTTTGCGGGCCCTGGGACAATCCTTGGTACGACAGCCTTGCAAGGCGCCCTTGACAGGCCAAATGCAGGGTAAACCGCTGGGATATAATTGCGTTTGCGCAATGCCGGAATCATCGTTTTCGTCTAAATTTTCGGCATTCGCATCAGGTACGACCGGCCCGTCCACCCGACATCCGGCGACCCTGTCTGCAATGGCATCACCTTGGGAGAGGGTTCAGTGAGCAACGAAACAGTCGAAAAGAGTGCGGCGGCGGATGAACTCTATGCCGAGGCAGCGCAGTGGCACATCAACACGGGTGGCGAGACCATCCACGCCAAGCGTGTACCTGGCAAATGGCGCGCCATCAAGTGGATCTCCGCGGCTGTCTGGATACTTTTTTTCATTGGCCCCTACCTGCGCTGGAATGATCAGCAGGCCATTCTCTGGGACATCCCCGCTCGTCAGTACCACATCTTTGGCGCGACCATCCTCCCCCAGGATTTCTGGATGCTATCGCTGTTGCTCTTGTTTTTTGCCATCCTGCTGGCCGTGGTAACGGCCTTGGCGGGTCGGGTCTGGTGCGGCTATTTTTGCTTCCAGACCGTCTGGACCGACGCCTTCACCTGGATCGAGGAGAGGCTGGAGGGCCAACCAGCCGCGCGCCGCAAGCTCGACAAGGCCCCCATGGACTTCACTAAGTTCCGGATCAAGGCTACCAAGCATCTCATCTGGATGCTGATCGGTTTTGCCACCGGCTTTGCCTTTGTGAGCTGGTTTGTCGATGCGCCAACCCTGTGGCGGGAATTCTTCACGGGCCAGTCCGGGATGGTGGCCTATGTCACCGTGGCTCTCTTCACCGTCGGGACCTACGGATTAGCGGGCTGGCTGCGCGAGCAGGTCTGTTTCTGGCTCTGCCCCTATGCCCGCATCCAGGGCGTCATGCTGGATCGCACCACCATACTCCCGACTTATGACTTCCATCGCGGCGAGCCCCGCGGCCGGGTCAAGAAGGGCCAGAAGGAAGAAGATCGCACCACCGGGGATTGCGTGGATTGCAACCAGTGCGTGGCCGTTTGTCCCACGGGCGTCGATATTCGCGAGGGTCAGCAGGAGGGCTGCATCACCTGTGCCCTCTGTCTGGATGCCTGTGATGCCGTCATGGTTAAGGTTGGCCGGCCTCTGGGGCTGATCCGTTATGCCTCCCTCGACGAACTGGAGGGAAAGCCAGTCAAGCCCATGCTGGCCAGGCCGCGGGTCTGGGTCTATGCCGCGATCCTGCTGACCGCCATCTCGGGCATTCTGTATGGATTGACCTCGCTGGCCCCGATTGAGCTCAAGGTGCTGCATGAGCGGGCACCCTTGTTCGCCACTTTGTCCGATGGCTCGATCCAGAATAAATACACCCTCAAGATTCTGAATAAGGACAACTCGGACCTGGAGGTCAAAATCAGTGCCTCGGGGCCGGAGAAGATGGTAATCATGGGCGGCGAGGACCTCGTGATGGCTAAGCATGGCGCTGTGCATCCCGCCGTGATCTACGTTAAAGTGCCCCGCAACAACCTCAAGGTCGAGCGGGAGGACATCACCTTCCGCATCGAGGCTGCCCGCCCGGACGGCCAGGTGATCTCTACAGAGCGCAAGAGCATCTTCATTGGGCCCAAGCGCTAAGCCGGTTCAGCTCCGCCTATTTTTTATTCAGGAGATCAGCCGAGATGCCTCTACCTACCTCGCCAAGTCCCAAGCCCATGCCGGCCTGGAAGAGCCCCTGGATTATTGGGTGGATCTCCCTGGTCGCGGTGGTTCTGATTGTCAATATTATCTTCGTCGTCCTGGGTTTATCCACGAATCCAGGGCTCGTGGTCGATAACTTCTATGATCGCGGCCAGGATTACGAGAAGACTTGGGCCAGTCGACAAGAGCGTGATCCGGGCTGGGTCCTGCAGGCCGATGTCCCCCGGGACCTGGTGGTCGGTGAGCCCTCGGTGCTGCGCTTTTTCCTCGTCGACAAGGCCGGCCAGCCGGCGGATATCGACAACGCCCACTTCTATGCCTACCGTCCCTCGGACGCCAAGCGGGATTTTGATTTGCCCATGATCGAGGAAGGGCCTGGTCGTTATCGGGTCGATGTGAGCTTCCCTCTCATGGGGGTTTGGGACACCTTGGTGGCGGTACGTCAGGGGGAAGATGAGTTCAATCTGGGCAGACGCATTTCCGTCCCCGCTCCCCGCAGCCGGTCCCAGGTTCCAGTCACGAATTGATCCGGGTTCCCGACAGTTTCCGACAAACATTGTCCGTGAGCGCCTTCCAGGATCAGGTCCCTAGCCAGAACTCCCT
This sequence comes from Chromatiaceae bacterium, assembly GCA_049290655.1. GTDB lineage: Bacteria > Pseudomonadota > Gammaproteobacteria > Chromatiales > Chromatiaceae > M0108. The sequence goes on from JBATOB010000215.1 coordinate 12,264, forward strand.
TCACGCCTCACGCTGCTTCCATTGCGGCCTGCCCGTAGCCCCGCGGGACGAGGTGCGGGCCCCCGTTCGGAACCAGATGCGGACCTTCTGTTGCACCGGGTGCAAGTCCGTCTGCGAGGCCATCCATGCGGCGGGTCTCGAGGGCTTCTATCAGCGCACCCCCGAGGGCGAGGTCCTGGGTCCGCCGCCAGAGTCGCCCAAGGAATTGGCCCTCTACGACATTGATGAGGTCCAGGAGGAGTTCGTCGATTCCCTGGGCGAGACCCGCGAGATCAACTTGCTGGTGGAGGGCATCCATTGCGCCGCTTGCGTCTGGCTGATCGAGAGTAGCCTCAAGGCCATGCCGGGGGTGGCCGAGGCGCGGGTCAATCTCACCGGCCGGCGGCTGCGGCTCAAGTGGGACAACAGCCGCCTCAAGCTCTCCCAGGCCCTCAAGCGGCTGGGGGAGATCGGCTACGCCGCCGTACCTTTCGATCCGGAGGTGGCGGAAGGTTCGCTACAGCGCGCCACTCGGCGCCTCCTGTATCGCCTGGCCGTCGCCGCCTTCGGCATGATGAATCTCATGTGGATATCCATCGCCCTTTATTCCGGGGCGGACCAGGGAGAGTTTCGCGGCCTGTTCCATTGGATCGGTTTCGCCATCGCCACGCCCGTCCTCATCTACTCCGGATGGCCCTTTTATCGGGGCGCATGGCTGGGAGTCAGGGCCGGCAGCCTGACCATGGACCTACCCATTGCCATCGGTGTTTCCATTACTTATGGCTATTCCCTGTACGTCACGATTAGCGGGTCCCGTATCGGCGATGTCTATTGGGACACGGTCGTGAACTTCCTTTTTGTGATCCTGGTCGGCCGCTTCCTAGAGTCTATCTCCAAGCGCCAGGCGGTGGCCGCCACCCAACGCCTGCTTGATCTTCAACCCAAGGTCGCGACCGTCTTACGCGGCGGCGATGAGGTGCTCTTGCCGATCCGGGCCGTTAGAGTCAGTGAAACTGTCCTGGTGCGGCCAGGCGAGAAGGTGCCCGTGGATGGCGTTATCCTGGAGGGCCTTAGCCAGTTGGATGAATCCATGCTCACCGGTGAGGCGGCGCCGGTGTCGAAGAAGCGGGGCGATCGGGTGGCGGCGGGGACCCTGAATGGCTCTGGGGCCCTGCGGGTCCAGGTCGAAGGCCTGCTGCGAGACACAGCCTTGGGGCGCATCATCGCCTTGGTGGAGGAGGCCCAGGCGAGCAAGGCGCCCATCCAATGTACTGCGGATCGCATCGTCCCCTGGTTTGTCGCCGTCACCCTCACCCTAGGGCTTATGACCTTCCTCTTCTGGGTAAGCACCGATTTCGAAGTCGCCCTGATGGCGGCCACCGCCGTCCTCATCATCACCTGTCCCTGCGCCTTCGGAATGGCGACCCCCATGGCCATTGCCGTTGCCTCGGGGCTGGGCGCCCGCCATGGCATCCTGGTCAAGACCGGGGCCGTGCTGGAGAGCCTGTCCACCATCGACCACTTCGTCTTCGACAAGACCGGCACCCTCACCGAAGGCCGGCCGGCGGTGACCGCCATCGCCAGTGGGGGCGGCATCTGGAGGGGGGGAGAGGGATTGGACCCCCACTCGGAACTGGCGCGGCACCTGGCCAGTCTAGCGGCCCTGGAGCGCTTCTCGGAACACCCGGTCGCCCTGGCGGTGCTTAATCTCTGCCGGGACCAGGCGCTTGAGTTCCGCCATCTGGCGGTGGCGGACACCATGTCGCGACCAGGGCATGGCATCCTGGGCCGGGTGGGTGGGCAATCCGTGATAGCGGGCACCGTCGATTGGCTGATCGCTCAAGGCGTCGATCCCTGGGCGGGACCCTTGGCCGTCGCGGATCAAGAATTCCAGACCAGTGGTGCAACCCTCATCTATGTCGCCCTTGATGGCCGGGCCGTGCTGGTCCTGGCCGTCCAGGATCGGCTGCGGTTCAACGCGGCGGAGGTCGTGGCCGGTCTCAAGGCCCAGGGCATCCACGTCACCCTCCTCACGGGAGATCGCCGCGTCACGGCGGAACGCATCGCTACCGCCTTGGGTGGGGTCGAGGTGATCGCCGAGGTCCTGCCCGAGGCCAAGGATCGGGTGATCGCCGATCTCCAGCACCATGGCCAGCGGGTGGCCATGGTGGGGGACGGCGTCAACGATGCCCCAGCCCTGGTCCGCGCCGATGTGGGTATCGCCATGGGCAGCGGCACCGATGTCTCCATTGCCAGCGCCGATATCGTCCTTATGCAGGCCGATCTCGCCCGGGTGCCCCAGGCCGCCGCCCTATCGCGCCGGACCCTCAAGACTATCCGTCAGAACATCGGCATCTCCATTGCCTACAATCTCATCATGGTGCCCCTCGCCATGGCGGCCCTCGTTACCCCCCTGGTGGCCGCCGTATCCATGCCCCTGAGCTCCCTCGCGGTTATCGGTAACTCTGCCCGCATTCGCAAACTCTTCCAGAAACCTAACCAGGGCTGAATCCCGATCCATGGAAGTCATCTACGGTCTTATTCCTGGCATGATCCTTCTCGGCCTCGGCGCCGTCATCGTCCTCTTCTGGGCGGCCCGTTCCGGTCAATTCGACGATCTCGAGGGGGATGGCCAGCGCATCCTCATGGACGAAGATGCCGTGGACCCCCGGCGGATTCCCGACGCGGAGGGGATGCCTGAACGCCGGGAAGGGGAAGACAAAGAAACCGACGCCTAGCCCTTATGCGGCCATTCACGCCTTCTCGAAGACGGCAAGCGCCGGGGGTCAGGGCCAGCCTCGCTCGGGCCAAGAGCCTGAAGCTGATTGGGGTTCTATTCAATACCCGGCAATGGTTTGGAAAGAACTGAGGCATCTTCGTGTGCCGACAGGTCCATGCGGGTCTCACGGTCGCTAGGCCTGAGCAGAGCACGTTTCTGAATCGTCACTTAGAGGGCCTGGCCCGTCACTCCTCGACTTTCGGGTCCTAGCAGATAGAGATAAAGGCTGGTGCTGGACTCGGGCGGGGCCAGGTCACGCGGGTTCTCACCGGGATAGAGACGGGCGCGCAGACCGGTGCGGACGATGCCGGGGTCCAGGCTGTTGACCCGGAGCCGGCCCTGGTCGCGAGTCTCCTCCGCCAGGGTCTGCATCAGGCCCTCGATGCCGAACTTGGCGGCGGCGAAGGCACCCCAGTAGGCTAGGCCTTGGCGGCCAACGCGATCCGCGGTGAAGACGATGGAGGCGTCGGGGGCTTGCCGGAGCAGGGGCAGGCAGGCCTGGGTGAGCAGGAAGGGGGCGCTGAGGTTGATGCGCAGGACCCGCTCCCACTCGCTGGCGTCATAATCATCGATGCGGCTCAGGAAGGGCGCGAAGGCGGCGCAGTGGGCCAGTCCATCCAGCCGGCCGAATTCCCGCCCAATCGTAGCCGCGACGGCGGCATATTGCGGCTCGTCGCCCGCCTCCAGGTCCAGGGACAGGATTGCGGGCTCCGGGGCGCCGCTCCCGGCAATCCGATCATAGAGGGACTCTAACGGGGCCTCTTCCTTGTCCGAGAGGATGACGGTGGCGCCGTGGGCCGCGCAGGCACTGGCGATGGCGGCGCCAAGGCTGTCGGCGGTGCCCGTGACGAGGATGACGCGGTTGGCGAGGAGGTTGGGAGCGGGTTGATAATTTTCCATAAGGGTTTGTCGATGTGGCAGAGGGGGTAAGGGTTAGCCGCGCGGGTCCTCTGTCAACGCCAGGTCTCGCGCCAGGCGATCCAGAGCTTGCGCAGGGGCGTGAGGCTTAGCCGTTGGTCAACGACCTGGTATGACAGGACCTCGATCTCCCGGAGCAGGCTGGCGAGGATGCGAGCGCGTACGCGGGCGAAGGGGGGGAGGGCGCCGGGATGGGAGGACCGGGCTTGTAAGGTCTGGGCTTGACGCGCGAGCTCGGGGAGCCACTCCGGCAGGCGGGCGCGTTGCGGGCCTTGGCGGAGGGTGTCGGGGGTCAGGTTATGGGGGCCCAACAGGTCCATGGGGATGGGCGCCCGACCTTGGCGGGCCAGCCAGCCGCTATCGCGAATGCGATAGACCAGGGCGCAGAAGGCACCAATGGCTCGCACCGAGGCGATGCGATCGGGGTCGGTGAGGCCTTGGCAACCGGCCATGAGTTCGAATAGGGCGCCAAGATCGGCATCACAGGTGCGGATCAGGGCCGCCGAGTCCGGCAGGGGGCGGCGCAGGATTTCCTCCTCCACCTGGCCAGCCATCTGGAGAAAAGGCTGGAGGGGTAACTGGTGTTGGCTCACCACCGCCTGTACGGCCTGGCTCAAGGGATGGCTGGGCTGGCCGCCGGGGAGCTTGTCCAGCTCCTCGCGCCACCACTGGAGCTTAAGCCTAGCAACGCCAGGGTCGCTGACCTCCACCAGTATGGTGCGGACCTGATGACGCCAGGCGGCGAGGATCGCCAGGTCGTCACGCAGGCCGGGTGGGGAGAATCTCAGGCTGTAGTAGGTCGAGGAACCCAGGGGGGTGGCCGGGTTGGGGAAATGCCAGGAAGCGGGGCGAGTCGTCACGGTTACTCGCAGATCGGAGGTAGCCCTGTCCTTCCCGGCGGGGTACGGGCCCAGTAACGGGTCCGTCAAGGGTCCACCGCTCCGGGTCTCAATCATCCACCGGGCGCCGGCAAGCCGCGAGGTAATTGACGTCCAGGTCCTGCGCATCGAGGCGATAGGCGCCCATCAAGGGGTTGTAGGTCATCCCCGTGAGGTGGCTCAACTCCAGCTCGGCGGCGCGAATCCAGCGCCCCAATTCCGAGGGGCGAATGAAGCGGGCATAGTCGTGGGTGCCACGGGGTAGCCAGCGCAACAGGTATTCAGCGCCGATGATGGCCAACAAGTAGGATTTGGGATTGCGGTTGAGGGTGGAGAAGAAGACGTGCCCACCAGGCTTGACCAAGCGGGCGCAGGCGGCGATGACGGAGGCGGGGTCCGGTACGTGCTCCAGCATCTCCATGCAGGTGACGATGTCGAAGCAGGCCGGGCATTCCGCCGCCAGGGTCTCGGCGGCGACCTGGCGGTAGTCCACCTCAACCCCGCTCTCCAGGGTGTGGAGTTCCGCGACCTTGAGGGGCAACTCCCCCATATCGATGCCAGTGACATGGGCCCCGCGAATAGCCATGCTTTCGGCCAGAATGCCACCGCCACAGCCGACGTCCAGTACCTCCTTACCCGCCAGGCCCGCGATCTCATCCACATAATCAAGCCGCAAGGGGTTGATCTCATGCAGCGGCTTGAATTCGCTGTGGGGATCCCACCAACGGGTCGCCAGGGCCTCGAATTTGCTGATTTCGGCGGGATCGACGTTGGGGATTGCTGCGCTCATGCGTTTGCCTCGGCCAGGATGAGTGGCGGGCCTTGCTGGCCGCCGATCCTGTCATTGTAGGCGATCCCGGTCCTCAGGGCATGAAGGGTACGATCCCTGACATGGGCCGGGCGAACTGGCCCATGTGTTCCCGCATCATGACCACGCCCCCGGTCATGCCATTAATCCGGGAATCGAGGATGCCCATGGCATTGCGTACCAGTTCCATATTCTCTTCGACGCTGGCCATCTCCCCCGCTATGGCTTGGGTGTTGCCGCGGATCTGGGGCATGATCCGGGCCATGGATTCCATCCGAGCGGCGATGGAATCCATGTGGGTCATGTGGTCTTCGAAGGATTTCATGTTCGCGGTGATGTCGCCCATGTCCGCATCCACGCCCACCAGGTGGTCGTGCATGGAGTACATATCCGAAATAATCTCGTTGAA
>JBATOB010000216.1:0-4304 GCA_049290655.1 Chromatiaceae bacterium
CAAGACCAGGGCAACGACTGACCGGAGACCGGCGAACCATGAATCTGAATCTGCATAAGAACGCGCGCACCACCCCGGCCATCCGCCAGGAACTGCGCGAATCCACCCAGTCAGAGCGCGAACTGGCCCGCGAGTACCACCTGAACCGCGCCACGGTGCGCCAATGGCGGCGCCGCGACGACGGTCAGGATGCGTCGCATCGTCCCCATCGTCTGCATACCACGCTCACCCCGGCCCAGGAGTTGGTCGTTATCGAGTTGCGTAAAACCTTGCTCCTGCCGTTGGATGACTTGCTGGCGGTGACGCGCGAGTTCCTCAATCCCGATGTTTCGCGTTCGGGTCTGGATCGCGGCCTGCGGCGGCAGGGCGTCTCGAACCTCCAGGCATTAATTCCCCAGCCGGAAGCCGACGAGCAACCAACGAAAACCTTTAAGGATTATGAACCTGGCTTCGTCCATGTCGATGTCAAGTATCTGCCGCGGATGCCGGACGTAGAGGCGCATCGCTATCTGTTCGTCGGCATCGACCGGGCCTCGCGCTGGGTGTACGTGGAAATCCTGGGCGAGAAAACGGCAGCGAATGCGGCCGCCTTTTTCCAGCGACTCATCGCTAAAGCGCCCTTCACGGTGCAAAAAGTCCTAACCGATAACGGCAAGGAATTCACCGATCGCTTTTGCGCTACCGGCGAACGCGATCCCACCGGACGTCATCGCTTCGACCGCGCCTGTGAGCTACACGGCATTGAGCACCGCCTCATCAAACCGCGCCATCCCCAGACCAACGGCATGGTGGAACGCTTCAATGGCCGCATCAGCGAGGTGCTGGCGACCACCCGTTTCGATGCGGCCCAGAGTCTGGAGGACACCCTGAGCCGCTAGGTGCGGCTGTATAATCATCAGATTCCCCAGCGCGCGTTAGGGCACATCGCGCCGGTTCAGGCCCTGCAAGATTGGCAGGAGAAACGCCCGGAGCTGTTCAAAAAGAAGGTATACAATCTAACGGGTCTTGACAGCTATCCAGATTATCGAAAAATCCCTGGCACGCTTTTTTATATTCGGCAAAGGTGGGGTAGTAGTGGTTATAGAGCACGCGCTGCCGGCCATGGAGAGCGAAGCGAAGGCCGGTAGTCCCCGGAAGGCGTCGGCGCGAGCGTGCCGCCGGAGGAGCGCAGGGGCCGCAGGTCCCGGAGCCGTGGAGGCGGTATGCAGAGCGCATCCGACACGCCGTCGAGCCATTCGTCGTAGGGTCATGGCACAGTCCGACCGTCCCCGCAGGGGACTCGTCGTGACGGCGCCGTGACCCGGAGCGGGGCGGCCGGGGCCACAGGGTTGTCGCCGAGCGCAAGGCGAAAGGGGGACTGGGATGTCCCGTTTCGCATCCTGAGCACGGCGACACTCCGACCAACTGTCACAGACACCAGGCGATCAGCGCCAGCTCACACGCGAGGTGCAAACGATGTTGGCGGCCAAAGGCTTTGACCCCGGGCCGGCGGATGGAGTCGCGGGTAGCAAGACCTACGCTGCTCTCAGCGAATACCAGCGCTCTCGCGGCCTGCCTATAACAAATGGGGTATCTTCGGAAGCGTATCGGCAATTGGCTGAGGACAGGCAGCGATCACAACCTGCCTCGGCGCCGCAGCCTGTCCTGAACCGCGGGGAGCAAGAAGAGGCAAAACGGCGCGCGCTCTCGCGAAACGATGCTCGAGTCACGTTCCGAGCGCATTGCCCGGGCCTCTACATTCCCGAGGTGTACAAAAAGCGTTACCAAGGCTTGATTCCAGTTTATGCCATGCGCGTCCTAAACAACAGTAACAAGAGATACGCGGTAAAGTACGATCTGGTTTATACGGAAGCTCAGCACAATGTGCTCGGAAAGCATGGCGGACAGTTTAAGGAGGAGAAGCAATTTTCTGTTCGGCCGGGTACGTATACGGAATTTATGCTGATCGAGGAAAATATTAAAAGCACAGGATCGCGCATTACCGGAATCGCAGCCATCGACGTGTTTGAATGTCGGGGCAGTTAGCATTTGATTAAATTACAGCGAAGACGAGCCATGCTGAGGGTCAGGAAGCGATAACAGGCGATAAGCCGGAATACTGGGAAAGGGGTGACACGGACATTCCCCGATTCATAGAGAGCAAATCATCAGGGGTATAAGCCAATGTCTAATCGCCGATTTGGAATCACCACACTGCTCCTCGCCGTCTTTATCGCCTGGACAACCCCTGCGAACGCTGCCGACACGCATCCGAGCACCGTCGTGGTAACGCTGAAGGACGGTCGCGCGCTCACCGACCAACTCTCACCCTCGCGCCTAACCTTCCGTACCAGCCTCGACACCGTGGGGGTGAGCGCGGAGAAAATTGTCGCCTATGTCGGCGACACCTTGGAAATCGCTGGAAACGGAACCGTTAAGGGTGCCCTCATCGGTGGCGAACTGCCTGTCGTCACCCCATCACAGGGCGAAGTCCGCCTAGCCGCCACGGACATCGTTTCTATCCCCCCTCCAGAGATGGCTGCCACTTCAATACCGGTTAGCGGCCAGGCATCAGGCCCGTCCAACCCGGGCTCGACCACTGCGGGAATGATCTGGTCCTTACAGGTGCGGGAAGGGCTAAGCGCTGACCGGGTCGTGGAGTCCATCAAGAGCCTTGCTACGTCCCGAAGCCTCTTTTTCGTGGGGGAATCTCCCGTCTACAAGCAAATCCAGGCAATCACGGGCGAGCCCTACCGCTACGTCAACATCCTGTCCTTCACGGATGTCCCAACGGTGAAGTTGTTGCTGGAGTATGCGAGCTCTAACGATTACTTGATCTACATCCCTTACCGGGTTGCCATTGTTGAAGATCGCGTTGGGCGGCTTTGGCTGCACGGTCCCAACCCGAAGGGCATGAACTACGTCAGCACGGCAGGTCCACCTTCTCTGAGAGAAGCAGTGGGCCGGTTGCAGGAGAGTATCAAGGCGATCATGGAGGGCGCCGCCACGGGCGAATTCTGACGGCCCTCCGATGGTTGCCGTTGGTCGTTGCGGCGGAACGAGTAGCGCAAGAAAAGCAGAAGAAAAGGGTCAGAGCCCTTTATGTATGTTGAAGGTACCTACTATGACCTTAACCGGACACCGTTGTGGCCAGAGGCAACCGTGTTGGCTTGCTTTGTACCTCTGATGCGGCGCTTCCGCCAGTGAACCCGGCTCAGACCCATCCCCCCTTACACACGACTCTAGAACCCTGTCGTAAGATATAGTCTTTCCATCGCATTGGGAGGCGGCCTGATGTGGGCCGAAGAGGAGTTTCGTGGGATCGATCTGGCGGATCAGCGTCGTGATCGGCGGGCGGTGCAGTCGGGCCCCCTGTGTCACTGATTTCACGGCCAACGGGGAAATAGCCGTGATGCGCGCCCAGAGCTTGCGCAACCGCCTTGGTCCAGGATGTATCTGGGAAGAGCTTGGCGAGTTCGGCCCCCAGCAATGCCGCAGTCGCCAAGTCGTGCCGATCGGCCTGTAGGACGGCATTAGGTGAAAACTTCAGTCCGACTGCCTCGTCCCTCTGCCGGCCCTCGGGCCACTTGGTCTGAAACCCTGGGATCGCCTTGCCGAAGTCGTGCAGGCCGCAAAATGCCGCTAGCCAACGCGACGCGGCTCCGATCGGCAGGCCGAAGGATTTCGAGGCCCATCTCAAGGTCGCCGCGGACTCGCGAGACAGGATCACCTCGGCGACTGCCGCTACATCCAGCATGTGTACGAGCAGGCTATGTCCCGAAGGTGTGCCGCTTTTCGCCCAAAGCGAACGGGTGGGTGGTGGGATAGAGGAAAACATTTTCATCCAAGTGCCTTCTACATCCTTGGTTATAGCCAGTTCTCTCCCCCCAATTTTTCTATCCCCTGAAACTCCCGCAGGTTGTTGGTGACAAGCACCGCCCCGAGGCTGAGGGCATGGGCGGCGATCAGGGTGTCCAGGGGGCCGATGTGCGAGCCACTTTGTTCCAGCATTACCTGCGGCATCCCATAGTGGATGGCGGTCTCCAGGTTGAAGGGCATCACTTCCAGGGGGAGCAGAAACCTGTCGAGGGCGGCTTGATTGCGGGTGGAACCGCTCTTGGTCACGCCGAACTGCAACTCGGCCGCAGTGATACTGGAAACGCCGATGGTCCCGGCCGGATGTTGGTGGAAGCGCTCGAACACGCCGGGGGGACGAAGATTGATGATGTAGATGCAGGTGTTTGTATCGAGCAGGTAGAGCCTCCCAGACGACCAGAGACCGGGAAATTCGGCGCTTTGCTCTGACCCATGCGGTTGGACACAGG
>JBATOB010000217.1:0-4976 GCA_049290655.1 Chromatiaceae bacterium
TCCCCGCCGCAATCACCATAGACACCGGTGGTACTCATATAGACGAGGCGGCGGGGATGACCGGCGTGGCGGAAGGACGCCACCAGGTGCCGGGTCAGCCGATCCTCAACCCCGACTGGCGGCGGCGGGGCCAGGTGAAAAAGATCCTCACCCCCCCAGCCCAGGTCATCCAGCGAATCCGTGGTCAGATCCCGGGCCAGGGCCCGGATGCCCGATACGGCCAAGGCCAGGCGGCTGGCCTCGCTCCGCGTTACGGCCGTGACGGGATAGCCCAGATCCAGGTATCGTCGCGCCAAAAGCCGCCCGATATAGCCGCAGCCCAGTATCCACATGGCACCATTACTCTTCTTGCCAGTCCGGCCGCGCCGGATTCTGGCCGGGAGTTTATTGCAATTCCGGCCTACTGGGCGCATCTTTTCCAATCAATCGGGCACCGGTCAAACAGTCGCCCCGCCCTTAGCCCTTTCTCCGACGAGGCCCAGCGCGCCATGACCTTCGACATCCAGACGCAACCCGCCGGCCGCCATTTCCAGGCCGAGGCGGGCGAGACCCTGCTGGAGGCGGCCCTGCGCCAGGGCATCGTCCTGCCCTACGGCTGCCGCGGCGGCCAGTGTGGTTCTTGCCTTGCCACCCTGATCTCGGGACGGGTGGCCTACCCCAGCGGTAACATCCAGGCCCTGGAAGGCCGCGAACCCAGCGCCTGCCTCGTCTGCCAGGCCGTGCCCGAGAGCGATCTGGTCCTGGGTGTTACCGAGATCCAGGGTGCCGCCGAAATCGAGATCCGCACCCTACCCTGCCGGGTGGTGGACAAGGAGGCCCTGAACCACGACGTGATGCGGCTGCACCTCAAGCTGCCGGAAAACCAGCGCCTGCCCTTCCTCGCCGGTCAGTACCTGGACTTCCTGCTGGAGGGCGGCAAGCGGCGCGCCTTCTCCATCGCCAACGCTCCTCATGACGACGCCCTCATCGAGTTACACGTGCGCCATGTCCCTGGCGGCCAGTTCACCAGCTTCATCTTCGACGCCCTGGCGGAGAAGGCCATCCTGCGCATCCAGGCCCCCCTGGGTACCTTCACCCTGCGCGAGGACTCGGATCGCCCCATCATTCTGATGGCCGGTGGCACGGGCTTCGCCCCCATCAAGGCCATCATCGAACATGCCCTGTATATGGGCATCAGCCGCCCGATGCACCTCTACTGGGGCGCGCGCCAGCGGCAGGATCTCTACCTGCCGGACCTGCCCTGGCAGTGGGCCCAGGATCACGACCATTTCCGCTACACGCCGGTCCTGTCGGAACCCGACCCCGACTGGACAGGCCGCGCCGGTTACGTCCACCAGGCCGTACTGGCCGACCACCCGGACATGAGTTCTTTTGACGTCTATCTGGCCGGCCCGCCCATCATGGTCGAGAGCGGGAGCAACGCCTTCGCCGCCGCCGGGCTCGGCCGGGAGCACATGTTTTCCGACGCCTTCGAGTACGCCAAGCCCACCTGAGGGCCTGAGCGCCGAGAGCCCCGAGGCTAAGGCGCTGGCCTTCCTGTCCCGGCACGCCACGAAATTTCCCGCGTCACGCGTAAATTCGTTACCATTAACAAGCCGCTCCGGGCGCGCGTATCTTAATTCCCCCCTCCCAACTGGAATATCCGTGGCCACGATCCTAACCTTCGAACATCCGCTCAACGAACGCGCCCGCACCCAGATGCGGCTCGAACACCTGTTCGAAAAGCTGGCCTATCTCCAGCCCCAAGACAACCCCTGGGCCTCGCGGGCCCTGGTCGAGACCCTGCTGGATATTGCCACCATCAGCTCCCGCGCCGACATCAAGACCGAACTCATCAAGGAGCTCGACCGTCAGGCCGCCACCCTGGAGCGCGTCCGTGACAAACCAGGCGTCAGCCGCAAGGCCCTGGAGGGTTTCCTCGCCGAAATCAACACCGCCGTAGAGGGCCTGCGCAACCTGGAGCGCCCCATCGGCCAGCGTATCCGCGAGAACGAATTTCTCAAGGGCGTCGCCCAGCGCGGTAGCCTCCCGGGCGGCACCTGCGGCTTCGACCTCCCCCAGTACTATCACTGGCTGGCCCGGCCCGTGCGCGAGCGTGACCGTCAGATCGCCCTCTGGACCGAGGACCTGGCGCCCGTCAGAGCCGCCACCCACCTGCTGCTCGACTTCATTCGCCGCAGCGGTGCCCCGCGCCGGGTCCTGGCCCACGAGGGCCTCTATCAGGAGTCCCTGGAATCCCCCGCGCCGGCCCAGTTGATTCGTATCACGGTGGAGACCGACCCCTCCCTCTTCCCCGAAATCAGCGGCCACAAGAACCGCTTCGCTATCCGCTTCCTGCGCGGTGGCATCGAGGAGGCCCCGGAGCCGATCCGCGACGACCTGGAATTCAGCCTGACCTGCTGCGTGCTCTGAGGCCCCCGGCGGGAAGCGTCATGACCGAGACACGGGTACCCTGTCCCCATTGCGGCGCGTCCGTCCCCTGGACCGCCGCCTCCCCCTGGCGTCCCTTCTGCAGCGAGCGCTGCCGCCTCATCGATCTGGGCGCCTGGTTCGACGAGGGCCACCGCATCCCCACCGTGCCGGACGAGGACCCCGATGCCTCGCCGCTGGGGTCGCCGCAGGCTTGGGAAAGGACCCAGGACGACAACCCCGGCGCGCGCTCACACTGACCAGAGACCCCGTATCGCCGCGATGCCCTGGGCGCCCCGATCGATAGCCAGGTCCAGATCCCCGGTTCCCAGACCGCCCAAGGCATAAACTGGCAGCCTGGCGGCCTCCACCAGGGCCGCGAACCGCTCCCAGCCGAGATGAGGCGCCCCGGGGTGCGGGGACTTGGACCTGAGGGGCGAGAGGAGGGCGTAGTCCAGACCCAGATCCGCCGCCCGCGCCAGATCCGCCGCCCCGTGACAGGAGGCCCCCACCAGAGGCCATGCGGGTGGACGCTCCCTCAGGCCCACCAAATGCTGGCCAGTCAGATGCAGACCATCGCCGGCCAGCCCCCACGCCCGCGCCGGATCACGGTTCAGCAGCAACCGCGCCCCCTGCCGCCGGCAGAGATCCCGGGCCGCGATCGCCAGGGCAGCGTAATCCGCGTCCGGCAAGTCATGGGCGCGCAGTTGCACCAACTCTATCCCCTCCGCCAACGACCGCGCCAACCGCGCCAGGAACATCGCCGGCTCCGCCGGATCGTCCCCGCTGATGAGATAGCGGGAGGGCAGCCGCAGGGCGGTGATAATGGGCCGGTCGGCGGCGGGAAAGGTCTTGGGGTCCAGGTCCTCCGGATGCCGCCAGGCCAGGGGCTGGCCCTCCCGACCTATCGGCTCCCCCGCGTAGGCCGTCACCCGATGTACCTCCAGCACGAGCCGCCGGTCACCATAGTCGTGCGGGACGCGGATCAGGGGGCGCGTGGCCAGGACCCGAATCCCCAGCTCCTCCTCCAGTTCCCGCGCCAACCCCCGGTGCGGGGTCTCCCCCGGCTCTAGCTTGCCGCCGGGAAACTCCCAGAGCCCGCCCTGATGCACCCCCAGGGGCCGCCGGGCGATCAGCACCCGCCCTTGGCCATCCTGGATAGCACCGGCAACGACATGGATCAGGCTCATGGCGACGGGACCTCTTGGTGGGTTCGGCATTGGGTGATGAAATGACGATCACCTTGCAGTCACCCGCCGCACAGGGTGAAAATCAGGACATTCGATTATTTCATTGCAAGGGACATCCGGATGATCGCCCATCACGCCCTGGTCCTCAATCTCCACCAGCCGGCCGGCAACCTGCAGGCCCTGCTCGACGAGGGTAACTGGGAGGCAACGGAGATTCTTTACGCCCTGGACCGCATACCGCGCAGCCTTTGGGGTTACGAGGACCTGGCGCGGGTCCATCTGTCCCTGTCCGGCACCCTGCTGGAGACGCTGTCGGACCCGGCCTTCCAGGAGCGGGTCTATGGCACCGTGGATTGCGGCGCCCTGCTGTGGCAGTTCCAGAACCAGGACCTGTTCGAGATCCTCGGCACCGGCTATTACCACCCGGTGCTGCCCCTGACCCCCGAATCCGACCGGCCCCTGCACCTGAGGCGCTGGCTGGACATCGCCCGGCATCTCTTCTGGCGGCCCGCCTTCCAGGGCTTTTGGCCGCCGGAGATGGGCTTTTCGATGGAACTCATCCCCCTGCTGCGGGCCCATGGCTATCGCTATGTCCTAGTGGATAGCGAACACGTCGAGCCGATCACCCCGATGAAGTGGCACGAGCTGCGTTACCGGCCCCATATCGCCCGCTACCAGGGCGCCGAGATCCTGGTCATCGTCCGCGACCGCGACCTGTCCAACGCCCAGGAGTCCGGCATGGAGCTGGACTGGTTCCTCAAGGAGGTGGAGGATCGCACCCGCTGGTGCGATTTCCCACCCCTGGTGACCACCTGCACCGATGGCGAGAACGGCGGCTGGTTCCGCAACACCACCCCCGGCGCCAACTTCTGGAGCGCCTTCTATCTCCCCCTGCTGGAGCGGGTGCGCGCCGGCCGGTCGCCCGTGGCGCCTACCTTCATCTCCAATTATCTGAACGCCTATGGCCCCATGGGCGAGGTCTCGGTCGAGACCGGGGCCTGGAACACCGGCTGGCACGACGGCCGCGACTTCATCCAGTGGACCGGCTCCAGCACCCAGAAGACCTCCCTGGAGGCCCTACTCTTCCAGAACCGTGCCCTGGATGCGGCCCGCGCCCGGGTGAGGGATCTGGGACTGAGCCAGGACCAGGCCTTGGCGCGCGACCTGGAGGAGGCCACCTGGCGCCTGCTGCGCGCCGAGACGAGTTGTAATTTCTACTGGGGCGAGACCTGGGTGGACCGGTCCGAGGCCGATCTCGTAGTCTCCCGCCAGGCCCTGGAGCGGGTCAGGGGGCGCTTGCCCGAGCCGCCCGCCAGCCCGGCTCCCGCCGAGTCCCCCGCCCCGCCGGATCCCGATGCCCTGGCGGGGGCCCCGGAC
>JBATOB010000218.1:0-16442 GCA_049290655.1 Chromatiaceae bacterium
GCTTGGAACCGGTTAGAGGCAATACTCGGACAATGGGAAAGCACGGCGACACCCTTGTTCACATCCTTGCTTTACCGCTCCCTGTCCCCTGCGCCCCGGTCGCTTAGTTCTTCTCTGGCGCGCTTTACACTCCCCCGCGGGAAATCTATACGGGGCCGGGGCGTCCGCCTTGATCTAGATCAAAAGGCGCGGGGGGAATCTGATTTTGGCAAGGAGCCGCGCCAGTCGCGCCTCCCGAACATGGGGCGCCAAGCGCCGAATAGTCCGGGATCAGGCCGCGGACTCGGGGTTGAACCCCGCCAGGGCCTCGGTGGCCTGGCGATCGGCATGATAGGAAGAGCGCACCATGGCGCCACTGGCGACATTGACAAAACCCATGGCCTCGCCCTCGCGGCGCAGGCTCGCGAATTCATCCGGGGTCCAGTAGCGGGACACCGGCAGATGGGAGCGGCTGGGGGCCAGGTACTGGCCTAGGGTAAGCATATCGCAGCCCTGGGCGCGCAGGTCGGCCATGACCGCCAGTACCTCGTCGCCCTCCTCGCCAAGGCCCAGCATGAGACCGGACTTGGTGGGAATAGCGGGGTGGCGCGCCTTGAAGGCGCCGAGCAAGGCCAGGGAGCCGGCATAGTCGGCGCCGGGGCGGGCCCGGGGGTAGAGGCGGGGCACCGTCTCCAGGTTGTGATTGAAGAGGTCCGGCAGGCCGTCGCCCATGAATTGGTCGAGGGCCAGGGACTCCCGGCCGCGAAAGTCCGGCACCAGGATCTCCAGGCGCGTCCCCGGAGCGCGGCGGCGGATGGCGCACAGACAGGCGGCGAAGTGGCCAGCGCCACCATCGCGCAGGTCGTCGCGATCGACGGAGGTGATGACCACGTACCCCAGGCCCAGGACGGCGATGGATTGGGCCAGGTGCTCGGGCTCATCCGGATCCGGGGCCGCTGGGCGACCATGGGCCACGTCGCAGAAGGGGCACCGGCGGGTGCAGACATCCCCCAGGATCATGAAGGTCGCGGTACCGTGGTTGAAGCACTCCCCCAGGTTGGGGCACTGAGCCTCCTCGCAGACGGTCGTCAGCTTGGCCTCGCGCAACAGCCGCTTGACCCGGGTCACCCCAGGCCCGACGGGGGCGCGGGCACGAATCCAGGAGGGCTTGCGCAGGGGCTCGCCGACCAGCTCCACCTTGACCGGGATACGCGCCACCTTGTCCAGGCCCCGTTGATGGGTCTCCGGGGTGGCGCGGGAAGGTGCCGCGAGGGACGGGATTTCGGTCATGAGGTCGTTCCGGGGGTTACGGGCCTTGGGGGCGCCATGGGTGCCACGATCAGGCCACGCCGGCCAGGCCGGAGGCCTGTCGCACCAACACCAACAGTTCCCTGGGTCCATGTACGCCATAGGCCAGGGTCTGCTCGATATCCGCCGACTTGGAGGGGCCGGTGATCAGCAGGGCATTGGTGGGCATACCCTGCCCCACCCAGTCCTCCGCCACCAGGAATTCATGGAAGGTCGAGCGGATGCGGCGGGCATCCAGCACCACGACATGGATGGGGGGCACCAGCGACAGCAGCCGGGGCTCCCTGATGCTGGGCCAGAGGACCAGGGAGCCGGTCTCGGCGATGCCGCCAAGGCAGCCGGTCAGACCCGCATCGGTGTTGGCAAAGAGGTCCTGACGGCAGGTCTCCACCGGCTCGCGATGAGGAATCAGGCGAATGGCCTCGCCGTCGGGCCAACCCTGCTCCAGTTCCTGGCCCAGCTCGGTAGCGGGGGCATAGCGCAGATTGCTGGTGCCCCTGGCACGCAGCCAGGCGAAGAGGCGGAGCGGCCAGTCCCCATTCACCAGGACCACCTCGCCGCGCACCGCCTCCAGGGCCTCCCGGAAGCGACTTAGCCGCTCCTGGGGGGACCAGTCGAAGCGGCGCACTGGGTTTTCGGGCAGGGGGCGCGCGACCGGATGCCGGGCGCGCAAACGAGACAGGATGGCGGCGCGGGGGTCATTCATGGCGAGAATTAGCAGCCAGAAATAAAGGTGTTGGAGCCCGATGGCTTAGGTAGGGTGCCAGCGGATGGCAAGAGCCAGGAGGGAAAAGGGTTCCGGGCCCTTGAGCATTAGGAGCCATTTCGCACTCATTCATCCTGAAAGCCCTCCACCCGCGCCAACTCATGGAGACTCCTGGGGGCAATGGCGGGCGCGGACCGGGTCCGGGTCCAGGTGCCCAAGTGCTTGGGCACCAGCCAGCGCAGCCGGGTGCCCAGACCTGTCAGACCTCGATAGAGGGTCGGGGAGGCGTTGACCCAACTCCACAGAGTCCAGATCAGCCGGGGCAACGGCTTGAGCTGGCTCCCCCGGCCGACCACCCGCGAGCCCGGGCGGCCTCTCACCCCCTCGGCGCGCAAACGCCGCAGCAGGGCCGGCAGGGGGATGCGCACCGGGCAGACCTCGCCGCAGGCGCCGCAGAGACTGGAGGCATCCGCCAACTCGCCCAGGCGATCCAGGCCCTGGAGCTGGGGTTCGAGGACGCTGCCTATGGGACCGGGATAGACGGTGCCATAGGCATGGCCGCCCAGGCGGGAATAAACCGGGCAGTGATTCATGCAGGCGCCGCAGCGAATACACCGCAGGGTGGAACTCAGTTGGGGATCGCCATGAATGCGGGAACGGCCATTGTCCAGCAGGACCAGATGGACCTCGCGGGGACCGTCCAGCTCGCCTTCCCGCCGGGGGCCGCTGATCATATTGACGTAGGTGGTGATGGGCTGGCCGGTGGCGGAGCGTGTCAGCAGGGTCAGGAGGGGCGGCAACTGATCCAGGCGGGCGATGACCTTCTCGATGCCGCATACGGCAATATGGACCTGGGGCGCCGTGGTGCAGAGGCGACCATTACCTTCATTCTCGACCAGGCAGAGGGTGCCGGTCTCGGCGACGGCGAAATTGACCCCGGAAAGGCCGGCGATGGCCCGGCCAAAGTGCTCCCGCATGATCCGGCGGGCGATGGCCGTCAGGCCCTCGATATCCTCGGTGTAGGGATACTCGGGAAAGTGGGCGGCGAAGCGTTGGGCGATCTCCACCCGGTCCTTGTGGATCGCCGGGGCTATGATGTGGGAGGGCCTTTCGTCCCCCAACTGGAGGATGAACTCCCCTAGGTCCGTCTCCACGGCGCGGATGCCCTGGGCCTCCAGATAGTGGTTGAGGCCCATCTCCTCCGAGACCATGGACTTGCCCTTGATGACCAAGTCGGCCCCGTGCCGGCGCAGGATGTCGCGGACCAGGGCATTGCCCTCCGCCGCCGTCTCCGCCCAATGCACCTGGATGCCGTTGCGCTGGCAATTGCGCTCCAGTTCCAGCAGCAGATCCGGCAGATGGGCCAGGGCATGGCCGCGGATCAGCTTGCCGCGCCGACGCAGGACCGCCAGCTCATGCTCATCGGGGAAGGCCTTGTGACGTTTGAGGACCAGTCCATCCATGGTGCGCCGGATATTACGGCGCACCCGCTCGTTGCCGAGGGCCTCGCTGACGCGGATGGGAAACTCAGGACTCATGGGTGCGCTCCCACAGCAATTCGGCGATGTGCTTGACTGCGGGCCGCGGGGACCGATGCAGCCCTGAGTCCGGGAATCGGTGGTCCAGGGTACCGCCCAGATTCAGCAGACAGCCACAATCCTGGCTGACCAGGACCTGGGCACCCGTAGCCAGGATGGCGTCGGCCTTGTCCGCCGCCATGGCCGCCGAGATCTCCGGCTGCTTGACGGCGAAGGTGCCGCCGAAGCCACAGCATTCGTGGGCGTGATCCGGTTCCACCGTCTCCAGGTGGGCCAGCCGCGACAGCAGGTCCGTTGCGGCATCGGCCACCCCCATCTCGCGGCGCGCCGAGCAGGAATGGTGCAGCACGACCTTGAGCGGCTCGCCCCGGTCCGCGGGCCGCCAATCCAGCACCCGCGCCAGGAAATCCGTCAGCTCATAAACCCGCGCCGCCAGCCGCTCCGCGCGCTCCTGGTCCGGGGTGCCCGCGAACAGCTTGGGGTACTGGACTTTCATCATGCCGGCGCAGGAGGCGGAAGGCACGACCACCGGGATATCACGGCTAAAGGCATCGAGCTGGCACCGCGCTACCGCCCGGGCCTCCGCGTCGTAACCGGAGTTGTAGGCCGGTTGGCCACAGCAGGTCTGGCCCTGGGGGTAGATGACCTCGATGCCCTCCCGCCGCAGCAGACGCATGGCCGCGAGGCCCGCCTGGGGAAAGACCATGTCGATCAGGCAGGTGCCAAAAAAATATACGCTATGAGGTTTTTCCATGAAGCCGGGGGAATGCGCCCTTGTTGGCAACCAAGAATAGGGTTGGAATATAGCATAGCTAGATTCGCACCCGCCCATGACGAGAGCCCACCGCATGTCTGATCGCCCCGACCTGACCGACCACCCCCCCATCGCCATCCTCGCCTCCTTTTCCGGGAGCGGCGGGGTGGAGAGAATGCTGGTCAATCTGATGCGGGGCTTCGTGGCGGAAGGGCGGGAGGTCGATCTGCTGCTGATTCGCGACCAGGGGCCCCACCTGTCCGGGCTGCCGGAAGGGATCAATCGGATTCCCCTCGGCACCGACCATAGTCTCCTGGCGATTCCGGCCCTGGCGCGCTATTTGCGGCGGCAACGGCCCCGGGCCTTGCTGGCGGTAAAGGATCGCGCCGGACGGGCGGCGGTGCTGGCGCGCGGGCTGGCGGGTACGGACACCCGCCTGGTGCTGCGGCTGGGGACCAACCTGTCTGCCGCCATGGAGGGCCGCTCGGCCCTGGAGCGCCAGTTGCGCTACTGGCCCATTCGCCGCCTTTACCCACGCATCGACCGCATCGTGGCGGTCTCCCAGGGCGTGGCGGCGGACACGGCGACCCTCGCCCGACTGCCGATCGAGGCCATTCGCGTCATCCGCAATCCGGTGATCACACCCGATCAGGGGCGGCTGGCCGCGGAGCCCTGTCCCCATCCCTGGTTCCAGAAGGAGGGGCCACCGATCATCCTGGGGGCCGGCCGGCTGCAACGTCAGAAAGACTTCCCCACCCTGATCCGAGCCTTCGCGCGGGTGAGCCAGGACCGCCCCTGCCGGCTGGTCATCATCGGCGAGGGCAGTGACCGCCAGGCCCTGGCGGCCCTGGCCAGGCAACTGGGTATCCAGGACCAGGTTGATCTACCCGGGTTCCAGGCCAATCCCCTGCCCTTCCTGGCCGCGGCCGACCTCTTCGTCCTCTCCTCCGCCTGGGAGGGCTCGCCCAACGTGCTGACCGAGGCCATGGCCCTGGGCACGCCGGTGGTTGCGACGGATTGTCCCAGTGGCCCCGCGGAATTACTGGACGCTGGGCGCATTGCCCCCCTGGTGCCGGTTGGGGATGTTGAGGCCCTGGCCAAGGCCATGCGCGAGACCCTGGATCGCCCGCCGCCACGCGAGGTCCTGAAGGCGGCGGTGGCGGACTATGACCAGGGGCGCAGCGCCCGGCAATACCTGGAGGAGTTGGAGCAGAACCGGGTTATCCGATGCCCAGGACGCCCGGGCGGCTCATAAATCCGGATGCAAGCCCATGGCCCTCGCCTTGCGGGACCAGACCCAGACATACTGAAGACCGCTGACGAGGATGGTGGCGAGACAGGCCCAGGTCAGGGACTCAACCAGGAGGGCGGGCAGGGGCATGGGCCCGGCATTGGCGATGACGGCCACCACCAGGGCGATCTGCAGCAGGGTATTGAGCTTACTCGCCCAGGTTGGCGCCGGCCGGATTTCCGCGACCCGGAAGTGATAGAGGGTAGCGCCGCCGACGATGATGAGGTCGCGACCGATGGCGGCCACCACGAGCCAGATGGGGAGCAGCTTGAGTGCCCCCAGGACCAGAAAGCAGGCGATCAGCAGGGTCTTGTCGGCCAAGGGGTCCAGGATGCCGCCCAACTGACTCTGCCAGTGGAATTGCTTGGCGAGAAAGCCATCGAGCCCGTCGGACAGGCCCGCCAGGACGAAAAGCAGGAGCGCCCAGCCAAAAGTCCCCTCCAGGAGGAGTAGCACCACGGGCATCACCACCAGCAGGCGCAAAAAGCTGATAATGTTGGGCAGATCCCTGAGTTTCAAGGCCGTAACACCTCTCTGGGTAGGTAGCAGTGGCGGGGATTTTATTCCCCCGAGCGCGGCTTTGTCCAAGTACCGGCGGCAAGAGCCAACTGCTAGAATGCGGCTTAATTCATCATCGGAGCCCGTCATGCCACAGGATCTCCCTACCCCTAACAAGCCCGGGCTGAGTTACCGCGACGCCGGGGTCGATATCGACGCTGGCAATGCCTTGGTGGAGCGTATCAAACCCCTGGCCGCCGCCACCTTCCGGCCTGGCGTCTTGACGGGGCTGGGGGGCTTCGGCGCCCTTTTCGAGCTACCCCTGGACAAATACCGTCAGCCGGTGCTGGTGTCGGGGACCGATGGCGTGGGCACCAAGCTGAAATTGGCCCTGGAACTGGGTCGCCACGACACCATTGGGATCGACCTGGTGGCCATGTGCGCCAACGACATCCTGGTGGCCGGGGCCGAGCCCCTCTTTTTCCTCGACTACTACGCCACCGGACGGCTCGAACTCGAGGTCGCCACCGCCGTGGTGACGGGTATCGCCAAGGGCTGCGAACTGGCGGGCTGCGCCCTCACCGGCGGCGAGACGGCGGAGATGCCAGGCCTCTACGCCCCCGGGGACTATGACCTGGCGGGCTTTTGCGTCGGCATAGCGGAGAAGGATCAACTCCTGACCCCGGATCGCGTCCAGCCGGGCGACGTCCTCGTCGGCGTCGCCTCCTCCGGTCCCCACTCCAATGGCTATTCGCTGATCCGCAAGATCCTGGAGGTCAGCGGCGCCCAACTCCAGCAGGATATGGAGGGCATGACCCTGGGGGAGCACCTGCTGGCCCCCACCCGCATCTATGTCAAGCCGGTTCTGGAATTGATGAAGGCAGTGCCGGTCCATGCCATGGCCCACATCACCGGCGGCGGCCTGCCGGAGAATCTGCCGCGCGTCCTGCCTGAAGGTACCCAGGCGGTCATCGACCTGGGTTCCTGGCGACTGCCGCCCGTCTTCGCCTGGCTGCAAGCCCAGGGCGGGGTCGCGGAGGCGGAGATGCGGCGCACCTTCAACTGTGGCGTCGGTCTCGTGCTCTGCGTCCCGGCGGCCATGGCGGCCCTGGCCTGCCACCGGCTAGGCGAATTGGGCGAGTCCGCCTGGATACTGGGCCGTATCGAGGCCTGCTCGGGCCCGCCCACGGTCATTTTCACCAATGGGGCGGTGGCGTGAGTACCAGCGGCCCCCTGTCCGTGGTGGTGCTGATCTCGGGCAGCGGGAGCAACCTGCAGGCCCTGATTGATGCGGTCCAGAACAGGACCCTGCCCATTCACATTCGCGCCGTCATTGCTAACGAGGCGGATGCCTTCGGCCTGGAACGGGCGCGGCGGGCCGCTATCGAGGCACGGGTGCTGAGCCATCGGGATTACCCCGACCGCCCCGCCTTCGACGCGGCCCTCATGGACCTCATCGACGGCTTTCAGCCCGGCCTGGTGGTCCTGGCCGGTTTCATGCGCATCCTGACTCTGGGCTTCGTGGCCCATTACCGAGGCCGGATGCTCAACATCCACCCCTCCCTGTTGCCCAAGTTTCGCGGCCTGCACACCCACGAGCGGGCCTTGGAGGTCGGCGAACGTGAACATGGGGCGACGGTACACTTTGTCACGGAGGATCTGGATGGCGGTCCGGCGGTGCTCCAGGCGGTGGTCCAGGTGGAGCCGGGCGATGACGCCGCCCGGCTGGCGGCCCGGGTGCTGATTCAGGAGCACCGCATCTATCCGCAAGTGGTGCGATGGTTCGCCCAAGGCCGTTTGTTACTGGGCGCGGACGGCTTACCCCGCCTAGACGGCGAGCCCCTCCATCAACCCCTGCGCCTCGATAACTTGACGACACAATTGACGACCTGAGGGTCCTGGCCATAATCGGACGCACCGGACAAACCCATGCCACACGTCTTCCAACTCCATCTCCCCAATACAGGCTGGGCCCTGTTCGACATCACGGCAGAGCCCGGGGTGGGCATCCGCCTCGGTCAGCACGGCTATGCCATCGATGGCTCCATCATCGTCGGCCCCATGATGCATAGCGAGGCCGACGTCGATAACACGGTCAACCGTCTGATCGCGGAACTTGAGACTGTCCGCGCCCAGGCTAAGCGGGAACTGGAACGGCTGGATTGAGGAGGGACCGGCAAGGGCAGCCTAATCCGCGGTCTTGCCGATTTGGCTTGACCCGACCGCCGCCGAGAACATCTTTTGAAACATGTCCCAAGAGGCCATGGAGCCAGCCACATAGGGCTGGAAGAGCTTGAGGGGATCATAACCCTCGACGCCCTCGACCATGCGCTGGCGAATGTCATCCAGTATCTGCCGCTGAAAGGCCTCCACATCGGGCAGACCGAACAGCTTGCGCATCTCTTCCGGGGTCATGTCGATATCGATCTTGAAGTTCATGGGCTGGGCCTCGCTGGGATTGAGAAGAGGGGATCAAGGGTCCGACAGGCAAATGCCGGCCCTAGCCATTCGCTAGCCTGAGGTCGAAAACAACTTCGAGCTGGTTAACAGAGGGAAAGCGGGCGCTGAGCTCAATGTCGGCTCATACGCGGGTGGGGTTGTTCGATAGGCACGGGCTCGTCGACCACCAGCCCCTGCCGGACACGCCGCCCGATGAGGATACAGGCGCTACCAAAGGCCTTCTCCGCCTCGCGGGCGGTCCACTCCCACTCCATGGGAGAGGCATTGGTAGGGATCTGCCAATGGGCCGTGGTCAGGATCCTGCCTATGGAAATCTCCAGGGTCCAGTCGTGCCAGACGGTATCCGGGTCCTCGTCCTCGTAGAAATCCTGCTCGACCAGGCGCACATAGTTGCCCACGGCACCATCCAGGGACACCAGGTCATTGACCACCAGTTTGTCGTCCACGCAACTCGCGTAGCCGGTGTGAACGGCGGTAGCGGTGGCCATGAGAGAATGCATGAGCAGGGCCGGGGTTAGCTTCAGGGTTAGCGGGCTTTCCCAGTCTGGCTCAGTAACTTCTTGTTCTTGCAACATCCAGGAACTCGGCAATCAAATGGGGCCCCAAGGGGCGCGAGAAAGGGACCGGCGGGATTACCGCCAGCACCCATGACTAATGATGAACCATCCGCCTCCAGAGGTAAAACCCATGTCGGTACTTCTCGACCTCGGCATCTTCCCCATGGACCAGGGCGCGAGCGTCGGGGCCTTCGTGGCCCCCGTGGTCGCCATGATCCGTGCCAGCGGACACCCCTACCAACTCGGCGCCATGGGCACCCTCGTCGAGACCGAGGACCTGGAGTCCGCCCTGGCCCTGATCGCCCGCGCCCACCAGGTGTTGGCGGCACAGGGCTGCAGGCGGGTCTATGCCACGGCCAAGCTGGATATGCGGGATGGCCCCTTGGGGCGACTCGACGCCAAGGTGGCGCGGGTTAGCGCGCTCATGGGGGAACTGACCCCATGAGGGTCGCGGTATTTTCCGACGTTCAGGCCAACCTGCCAGCCCTGGAGACCTGTGTCGCGCATATCCAGGACTGGAACCCGGACCTGGTCGTCATGGCCGGTGATCTCATCAATCGCGGCCCGACCAGCGACGCCTGCCTGAGGCTCTTCCAGGAATTGCGCCAGGACCAGGGCTGGCTGCCTATTCTCGGTAACCATGAGGTCTGGGTCCTGCGCTGTGGACGCGAACCACCCCTGGACCCCATCGACGCCCGCCTGCGGGCCCTGGCCGATTTCACCTGCGCCCAGATCGCGGGCGCCGAGCATTGGCTCGCCGATTGGCCAGACCATCTCTGCTTCGAGGCCGAACCTGGGCTGGGCTGGGTCCATGTCACCCACGGGACCCTCCTCGGTAACCGCGACGGCATCTCGGCGCGGACCCAGGACGCCGATCTCCCGGCCAAGGTGCCCCTAGACGTGGACCTCTTCGTTACGGGCCACACCCACAGGCCCTTAACCCGCCAATTCCAGGGTATCGACATCCTCAACGTGGGCTCCGTGGGCTCGCCCTTCGACGGCGACCCGCGGGCCAGCTACGGCCAACTGGAATGGCGCCATGGCCGCTGGCATACCCGCATCATCCGTCTTGACTATGATCGCGCCGCCGCCGGGCGAGCCTTCCAGGATAGCGGCTTTCTCGACCGGGGCGGACCCTTGGCCCGTATCGTCCACGCCGAGTGGCTGAGGGCCAGGCCCCTGATTAACGCCTGGCACCAACGCTACGGGGAGGCCGTGCGCCAGGGCCAGATCTGTCCCGACCGCGCGGTGGACGAGTATTTAGGGTCCCTGAGTTGATCGCTAGGAGCCATTGGTACAGGGGTGGGCCCTAGCCCGCCGTTGCCCAAATCGCCGATCCCTTGATCCCCGCCTTGATCTCCTGCCAAAGCGCCTCGTAAGCCTTGGTAACAAGATTGCTGGACGGGGCATAGGCGGGTAGGGGCATGCGGGTGATGCCCATGCGCTCCACCTCGGTGGCATAGGGAATGCTGGTCTTGAGGAAGCCGGGGAAGCTTTGAGGCAGACTCTCCATGAGGTGTAAATGCAGATGCTTGCGCCGGTCCACCATGGAGAAAAAGGGCATGAGGTTAGTCTTGCCGAGGCCGTCGTGACCCTCCAGGAAGTCCTGCAATTGCGCCAGGGTGCGTGCCGACAAGGTGGTCGGGATCATGGGCACCAGCAGGGCGTGACTGGCGCGAAAGACGTTTTCCGATACCAGCGAGATGCTAGGCGGACAATCCAGGAAGACATAGTCGTAGGCGATCGCCATGGGGGCGAGCAATTTCTGTAACTGCTTGGTCGGACGTTTATTGTCTTCCAGTAACAGGTCCATGTTGCGGTAGGAGAAATCCGCGGGCAAGAGGTCAAGTCGCTCGAAATCCGTGCCCTTCACGAGGTCGTCAAGATCTTGATGGCCGCCCACCAGGGCCTTGGTACCACCTTTGACCTTGGGCTTGACACGGAAGTAATAGGTTGCGGCCCCCTGAGGGTCCAGGTCCCAAATCAGGGTGCGGTAACCCTCCCTAGCCGACAGATAGGCAAGATTGACCGCTGTCGCCGTCTTGCCAACGCCACCCTTGATATTATAAGAAGCGATGATCTTCATGCGCCCTTCCCCTGCCGCTTCTGGGCATCAAACAGGGTCTTGAACAGGCCCTGATGTTCGTCGCTATCGAAACTGGCGAAGATCTGGGCGAAATCCTCCCGAGCCCGGTGCTGATGTTCCAGTAAGTCCCCAACCAGGATGCCCATGGTGAGCAAGGTGTCGGTACTGGCCCGATCCTCGTCGCGCATGCGCTGGGCCATCTCGCGCAAGTGGTCGGCCTGGACCGCCAGATCCTGGAACTTGCCAAGATTATCCAGCAGCACCTTGAAGAGCTTCACCAGTTGACGTACCTCCTGTTTCGGATAGAGGCTATCAAAAAACTCGACGAGGTAGCGCAGCTTCTTGCAGCTTTTTCGTAGCTCATGCATGTCCTCTGGCGGCGAAGTGGGTGACATGGCCCGCCCCTCCTTGCGTACCCGCCGGTACATGGTCCAGATGCGGTCATCCGCTACCGCCAAAACCGGACGCATGGCGTTCGGCACTACGGAACTTTCGGGTACCGGGGCCTCCAGGAAGGCCCGCCAATCGCGCAGCAGATCCCGGAAACGCTTGGAATTCAGGTGCCCCACCAAGGTCTTCTGTTCCTCGCCATAATGGGCGTGGATGAAGTCGCGCAGAGGTTCCAGATGGGGCCTCAGTGGCTCCGGTAGGCACGCCTGATAGGCGTTGAAGTCGAGGAGATAGACGTCCAAGTCGCGCACGGGCCCGGTGAACTCGCCGATCCAGCCGAAGGCATCCTTGTATTGCTCCACTAAATCCGGGGCAAAAACATCCTTGATCTGGGTCAGGGCTGAACGAGTGCGGCGCACGGCCACGCGCAGATCATGCAGAAATTCCGAGTCCAGGTTGTCGCGCGTGCCGGGGAGGTTGACCTCGATGGTGTTGAGCAGGTGGAGCAGAATTTCCTTGGTCGTGGCGTCCGCGCGACGATCGGGATCGAGGCGGAAATTGAGTTGGGAACTGTAATCACCTGGCTTGCGCCCCGCAGACGCCAAGGCCTCCAGCAGAAGCTCAGTGCGGACCAGGGACAGGCCAAGCTCTTCGTTGAGCATCCGCGCCGTCTCGCGAAAATCGGCCTCATAACCCTTGACGGCGTGAAGCCGCAGGCGGGTAGAGATGGGGCCCTGACGTTCCCGCGCCTTATCGTCGTAACGATTCTGCTCCAGTTCCAGACGAGCGATGGTCTTGTCATCCTCGTTAAGGAGGCGCCAGGTCAGTATGCGGGAATGAACATCCAATAGGGGAAGCAGGCGGCGAATGCCCAAGAGCCGCGCCAGGCGTTCGGTGTCGGGGCCAGGCGGCAAATCGGCGGCGAAACCCAAGTCCCGCTCGAGTTCGCATGCCAAGGCTGGGACTTCGTCATTCAGATCGCGCCACAACATGAAGCGTTGATGACCGTCGATCCGCTCCTCCAGGACCCCGCCCGCAAGGTACAGGCTCCAGTCGAAGGTGTCGTGAAAACGCCGCAGCAGGTGTCGGGGTTCATCCTCGCCAATCTGGCATCTCGCCTCGAGGGCGTCCTTGATCCCCTGAAGATCGGTCCCGTCCGGGACCAGATAGGCCTGATCGAATTCATTCATCGATGGAAATGTCGTCCTCGGTTGTTGTTGTAGCGAATCGAATACCATGAGGCATAACCTTCATTATCCAGATAGTACGCGACTTTTCCCGCCACGACCAGCGGACGACCAGGCAGCCCGGGAGCTAATCGACTAGACCCCCGGACGAACTTAGGCGCAGACTTGGTGATATCCCAGCCCTGTTCCCAACGCCGCTCATGCCCCACCCCCGCAAAAGATTCGGCCAGAACTTTCTCCAGGATCAAGGCGTCATCGACCGCATCATCGCCGCCGTCTCACCCAGCCCCGGGGAAAGCCTGGTGGAGATAGGCCCAGGGCGCGGCGCCATCACCCGGGCCTTGTTGCGCGCGGTCGGGCAATTGGATGCGGTGGAACTGGATCGAGACCTCATTGAACCCCTGGCCCGTACCTGTGCCCCCCTGGGGCAACTGACCATCCATAAGGCTGACGCCCTGACCTTTGATCTTTGCCAATTGGTGGTGCCTGGGGAGAAGCTGCGCCTGACCGGCAATTTGCCCTACAACATTTCCACTCCGCTCCTCTTCCGCTTCCTGGAACAAAAGTGCTGTATCCTGGACATGCATGTCATGTTGCAGAAGGAGGTGGTGGACCGCATTGTCGCCCCTCCGGGCTCCCGTACCTACGGCCGGCTCTCGGTCATGATCCAGACCTGGTGCCGTGCCGAGGCCCTGTTTGAAATTCCACCCCAGGCCTTCTTCCCGGAGCCCAAGGTCGATTCAGCCTTTCTGCGCCTGACGCCACTCGATCCCCCACCCTTTCCGCTCCAGGACCCAGGTCATCATCAACGCCTGGTCACCCAGGCCTTTGCCCAGCGCCGCAAGACCTTGCGCAACACGCTCAAAGGCATGGCGACGGCGGAAGATTTCGCGGCCCTTGAGATTGATCCCGGTCAGCGGGCCGAAGAACTGTCGGTCTCCACCTTTGCAAGCCTGGCCAATCTGACTTGCAAAGCCACGCCTTCGCCCGAAAATCGTGGGCTTATAAACCGAGGCCCTTCACCCCTTACCCCGGAATTGAAACAACTTCCATCAGGCGAAAAAGATGAGTGACCATGCGGATCAAGAGGATTACCTAACGGCAAGCGAGGACGCGGAGAGCGAGGCATCCCAGCAGGATTCCAAGGCGTCGGCGGTGGGGCCGACCATGCCGGCGCGCGTCAAGGACGTACTGCCCGGCATCATTCATCTGTTGCCCGTGGCGGCCCGACCCTTTTTTCCGGGTCAGGCCGTGCCCCTGCTCATGTCGGGCAAGCATTGGGCCAAGACCATTCGTGCCGTGGTCGATTCGGATAACAAAATCCTGGGCGTGGTCTTGGTTACCAACGATACGGCCGAGGAGGCAACCACCGAGCAGTTTCATGCCGTCGGCACGGCCTGCCGGGTCCATCGGGTCCATGAACAGGATGGGTACCTCCAGGTGTTGGTGGAGTGCATTCATCGCTTCCGTATCGAAAACTGGGTCTCGCGGCGGGCACCTTTTTCCGCGCGCGTCGAATACTTCCCGGAGCACAGCACCCGCGGACAGGATGAGGTCAAGGCCTATGCCATGGCCGTTATCAATACCATCAAGGAACTGCTCCCCCTCAACCCCCTTTATGTCGAGGAGTTGCGAGTCTTCCTGGATCGCTTCGGACCGGACGATCCTTCCCATTTATCCGACTTTGCCGCCAGCCTGACAACTTCGACCAAGGAACAGCTCCAGGAGGTTTTGGAAGCCGTCGATCTGCTCAAACGCATGGAAAAGGTTCTGATCCTGCTCAATAACGAACTGGACCTGGCCCGTGCCCAGCAAAAAATCCGTGAATCAGTCGAGGAGCGGATGCAGAAGCAGCAACGCGACTTCTTCCTCAAAGAGCAACTCAAGGTCATTCAGAAGGAACTGGGGCTGGCCAAGGACGACCGCACGGCTGAACTGGACAAATTCAAGGAGCGCCTCAAGTCCCTGACTCTCACCGATGAGGCCCAGAAGCGCGTCGACGAAGAACTGGAGAAGATGGCCATGCTGGAGACGGGGTCTCCGGAATATTCAGTCACCCGGAATTATCTGGATTGGATAACGACGCTTCCCTGGGGCCGCTATTCCAAGGATAAATTAGACCTGAAACGCGCACGGCGCATCCTGGATCGGGATCACTACGGTCTGGAGGACGTCAAAACCCGCATCCTCGAATTCCTGGCGGTTGGCATTCACAAGGGCCAAATCGCTGGGTCCATCATTATGCTGGTGGGCCCACCCGGGGTAGGCAAAACCTCCGTGGGTCGTTCCATCGCCGATGCCCTGGGCCGCCACTTCTACCGCTTCTCCGTCGGCGGCATTCGCGATGAGGCCGAGATCAAGGGCCACCGCCGTACCTATATCGGTGCCATGCCGGGGAAATTTCTTCAGGCGGTCAAGGATACGGGCACCGCTAATCCCGTCATCATGCTCGACGAGATTGACAAGATTGGCGCCTCCTATCACGGCGATCCCGCCTCGGCCCTGCTTGAGGTCCTCGATCCAGAGCAGAATTCGGACTTTCTTGATCACTACCTGGATCTCCGCTTTGACCTCTCCAAGGTGCTATTCGTATGCACCGCCAATCAGTTGGACAGCATCCCCGGGCCCTTGGCGGATCGCATGGAGATCATTCCCTTGTCGGGCTACATCGTTGAGGAAAAGCTGGCCATCGCCAGGAAATTCCTCCTTCCCCGTCAAATTGACAAGGCTGGCCTACCCAAGCGGTCGGTACGCCTCGATGCGGCCACCCTGCGCGCGGTGATAGTGGGCTACGCGCGGGACGCGGGGGTGCGTCACCTTGACAAGCAGATCGGCAAAATCGTGCGGAAATGCGCGGTGAGGTTGCTGGAAGACGTGGAACAACCCATCCAGATAGGTCAGGATCGGCTTAAGGAATATCTGGGCAGCCCCATGTTCCGCGACGAGCGCAAGCTGATGGGTCCAGGGGTAGTCACGGGGCTGGCGTGGACCGCCATGGGCGGCGCCACCCTCTCCATCGAGGCAGTGAGGACCCATGGTTTTACGCGAGGATTCAAGCTCACGGGCCAACTGGGTGAGGTCATGAAGGAGTCCGCCGAGATCGCCTATGGGTACCTCGTCAGCCATGCGGAACAATTTGGCGTGGATCAGTCTTATTTCGAAAAGGCCTATATTCACATTCACGTACCCGCTGGTGCCACCCCCAAGGACGGCCCTTCGGCGGGTATCACCTTAGTCAGCGCACTACTTTCTTTGGCACGAAACAAACCCATCCGGCGCCTGGCCATGACGGGCGAGATAACCTTAACGGGGGCAGTCTTCCCGGTCGGCGGCATACGCGAAAAGCTTATCGCCGCCCGCAGGGCCGGAATCAAGGAAATAATCCTGCCGGCTGACAACCAGGGGGAGTTCGAAGAAGTGCCGGAATATGTTCGTCAGGGCTTGAATATCCATTTCGCAACCCGCTTCGAGGATGTCGTCCCCTTCCTATTTTAGACTTGACCCTATAAACAGGCACAGCCATGCTTACGAGCAGCAGGCTGGGCCGCCGCCTCTTGGCTCATCAACACCTTTCGCAGTGACCGACCATCGTCCTGGATTTAGGGCGGTGCGCCGCGCGCCCCTTGTGGCGCAAAGAAAAACCCCGTCTTCGAGCCGAAGGCGGGGTTGGGGAGAGGACCTGGCGGTG
>JBATOB010000219.1:0-3498 GCA_049290655.1 Chromatiaceae bacterium
CTCTTGGGTCTTGAGTACGATCAGATACTCGTAAATGGCCAGTAGCCGGCAATAGGTCAGGCCCGCGCGGCCATCCAGAAAGCCACGGCGCAGCAGGTACATATAGAGAAAGCGCAGCAAGGGACGAAACGGCAGGCGGTAGGACAAGGCCTTCAGCGCGCGACGGTGGCGGGTCTGATCCCGCGACCACAAACCGCCCCAATCAATGCCCCGGTTTCCGGCCAACAGCCGCACCGTTTCGCTCGCCTCGTCACTGGCATAGCGGTTGTGCTTCTCGAACCACTCGGTCAGACCCTTGGAGAAGGAATAGTGCGGATAGGGCTCGGCCAGGGTGCCGACTCGTTCCGGCGGCAGGTCCTCGCGCTGGCCGTGGCCAACCTGCTTGAAGCGGAACCGTTCGCGATGTCCGAGCCTGACCTGATAGCTGGGGTAGAGGCCCGCATAGCGCAGCCAGCATCCGCGGAACATCATCTTGGAGGGGATGCGATAGGCATCGGCCAGCCCGGTCTGGATAGCCCCCCGCATTTCGGCCCGCAAGGCGGGCGTGACGATCTCGTCGGCATCCAGGTGCAGTATCCAGTCGTGCTTGAAGTCGATGTGGTCCAGGGCATGGTTACGTTGCCCGGCAAAGGAATCGAAGGCCCGCTGATAGACGCGCGCCCCCAGGCGCTCGGCCACGGCGACGGTATCGTCCTGGCTGAAGGAGTCGAGGACCACCACGTCGTCCGACCAGGCGACGGCGGCGAGACAGGCCGGCAGATTGGCTGCTTCGTCGAGGGTCAGGAGCAGGACGGAGATGCTCATGAAGATTTCCGCAACAGATACCGCCCCAGGCACAGGGCATCCATATCGGTGCGCTTGAAGCAGTCCAGGGCCTGCTCGGGGGTGTCCACGATGGGCTCGTTCTCGTTGAAACTAGTGTTGAGCACCATGCCCACGCCGGTCTTGCGCCGGAAGGCGGCGATAAGCTGGTAATAGAGGGGGTTGCTGGCCCGGTCAACCGTTTGCAGACGCCCGGTGCCATCGACATGGGTCACCGCCGGCAGGCGCTCGCGCCACTCGGGGCGGATCTTGACCACGTGCATCATGAAGGGGCTGTCCACCGTCTGCTCGAAATAGGTCGGCACCAGTTCGCGCAGCACGCTCGGCGCGAAGGGCCGGAAGGATTCGCGACGCTTGATCTTGGCGTTGAGGGTGTCCTTCATGGTCGGGAGGGCGGGGTTGGCGAGGATGGAACGGTTGCCCAGGGCGCGCGGCCCCCACTCACCTCGGCCCTGGTACCAGCCGGTGACCAACCCGTCGGCGATCAGGCCCGCCGCTACCTCCACCAGCTCGGCCTCGTCGATACAGGCCTGAACCTTGAAGCCACTGGTCTCCGCCACCGTCCTGAGGCGCTCGTCCGCGTAGCCTGGCCCCCAGAAGGCATGTTGCATGTGGAAGCGTTCCGTCCTTCCCAGTACCTGGTGCCAGCAGTAGTAGGCCGCGCCCAGGCAGGTGCCGTCGTCGGAGGCCGCCGCCTGTAGGTAATGCTCCTTGAAGGGCGTCTCGCGCTGGATGCGGGCGTTGGCCACGCCATTCAGCGCACAGCCGCCCGCCATTGCGAGGCGAGAGGTCGGGACCCGCGACTGAAGGCGCGTCAGACAGTGCATGGCCGCCTCCTCGAAGCGGACCTGCGTGGATCGGGCGATATCCTTCTCTCGTTGGGTGAGCGGATCCGCGCGCCGGCGGGGCGCGCCCAGCACCTCGGACAGGCGGTCGGTATAGAAGCGACCCATCAGGATCCGCCGCGTCTCATCGACCGCCCCGCTCTCCCCCCCCGCGTGCATCCCAAAATAACCGAGCGCCAACCGATACCAATGCCGGTCATCCAGCCGCACCAGCTCGCGCATCAGGTCGCCGTAGCGATCCTCGCCATAGGGCGCCAGGCCCATCACCTTGTATTCCTCGCCGAATTCATCGAAGCCGATGAACTGGCACAGGGCGGTGTAGAAGAAACCCAGGCTGTGCGGCAGGGTAACCCGGTCGAGCACCTCGATACGCGTCCCCTCGCAGCGGGCGGCCATCATGCTGGCAAAGTCGCCCGAGGCGTCGTAGGAGAAGCCGGCCGTCAGGCCCTCGAAGGGCGACAGATAATAGGCGCTGGCGATATGGGCCAGATGATGCTCGACGCCGACCGTCGCGAACCGAACCTTGGCCGGGTCCTCGTCGCAGACCTCGGCGAGCTGCTCCAGGGTGCCCTGGGTACGCCGGTTGCGGCTCAGATGCTCGACCACGGCCCCGGCGGCCTTGAGGGGATGCTGGGCCACATAGGCCATCTTGGCCGCCTGGTTGGCCTTGGGGTCCCGCGCCAGGGCGACATGGGTGACGTCCGCCAGCCGCAGACCCGCGTCCGCGAGCAGACGGCGGATCGCATGGGCGGGAAAGGCCGGGCTGTGCTTTTGGCGCTCGCCCAGGCGCTCTTCCGCCACCGCGCCCATCAATTGACCGTCCACCACCAGGCAGGCGGCGGAGTCGGCGTGGAAGGCATTGAAACCAAGGATGACGTTCATCGGGCAGGGTCCGTTAGCAGGTACAGGCGCGTCGCCTGGGTAAGAAACGCGAGTCAGTCGAGCCGGACGCAGTCGGGACGGTCACCCTGGCCGAGCAGCCACCGATACAAGTCCAGGGTTTGTCCGGCGATCACCTCCCAGTCGAAACGCCGCACATAGGCTCGGCCGCGTTCACCCATGGCCCGGCGTTCGGCGTCGCACAGCGCCATGGCCTCACGCAGGGCCAATACCAGCGGGGGGACCCCGGTCTCGATCCACCAGCCACAGCCGTGGGTCTCCAGATCCGCCCAAGGGGCGCCGCGGGTAGTGATCACCGGCACCCCGGCGGCCAGGGCCTCGGCCACGACCAGGCCGAAATTCTCGCTGAAGGTGGGCAGCACGAAGAGATCCGCCTCGCGATAAAGTGCCGCCTTCGCCTCATCCTCCATCGGGCCGACATAGTCGATGACGGCAGCCAGGCCCAACTGCCCCACCAGGCGCGTCACCTCGCCCCCATGCCCGCCCTCGTCGGGCCCGGCGATACGCAACCGCCAGCCCACCGGGGCCAACTGGCTCCAAGCCCGCACCAGTTCCAGCACGCCCTTTTTCGGATGCAGGCGCGACAAAAACAGCGCCACACGCTCGCGGTCGCCCGGTCGACCAGCCGGCGCCATCGACAAGGGATTCGTGGCCGGCAAGGTCACTCCGTTCGGGATCACCGCCACCGGCTGATGCAAACCGAGGCGGCGCAAATGCTCGTATTCCATCCCGGCGGTGGCGACGAAGGCCCGTGCCGTTTCGAGATCCCGCCGCTGAAACAGCCGCAGCGCAAGCCGCTTCTTCAGTGGCTTCTGACTCAGGGCCCAGGGCTCGAGCATGCCCCGCGGATGAATGATCAGCGGCACGTCCCAGGTACGAGCAGCCCGCGCGGCCCAGTGGTTGACCGGATGCCAGACACCATGGCTATGGA
>JBATOB010000220.1:0-4098 GCA_049290655.1 Chromatiaceae bacterium
GGCGCCGCCTCCACCCCCGACGCCCTGCGGGCCGCCGCCGCCCGCGCCATCCACAAGGCCCTGGAGGAGGCCAGCCCCGCCGCCCTCAAGCCCCTCATGACCTTGGAGGTGGTGGCGCCCGAGGAAAATCTCGGCGCCGTGCTCGGCGATCTCCAGTCCCGGCATGCCCTCATCCGCGCCACCCGCGCCGAGGGCGACCGCATCACCATCGACTGCGAGGTAGCCCTGGAAAAGGTGCTCGGCTACACCACGGACCTGCGCAGCCAGACCCAGGGACGCGGCCAGTTCAGCATGGAATTCGAGCGCTTCGATCTGGTGTAGGGGCCAGACACCTGCCCGGGCATTTACCCCGGCGGGCCTAATTCGATGGCCTGGGCGCCGCGATCAGGCCGGATCGCGGCGCTATTTAAGCTTGATCATCATGGGCGCGAAGCCCTTGCTCGCCAACTGTGACTTGGCCTTGCTGGCGGCATCCTTGCCCTTCAGAGGGCTGGTGCGGACTCGATAGTGGGTTTTACCATCGACGCTGGCCTGCTGGATGTTCACGGCGATGCCCTGCTGAGCGAGCTTGGCCTTGAAACGCTCGGCCTCTTCCGGTGACCCCAAGGAGGCAACCTGGAGGATGTAAGTCTCGTTATCACCCTCGGTGGGAACGGATTCCGCCGGTTTTGGAGGCGGCGCCACCGGCTTGGCCGGTGGCGTCTCCGGTGGCTTGGTTGCCGTGGCTATCTTGGTGGATTCCTTAACGGGCTCCTTGGCTGGCGTCTTGGCCGTCTCCTTGACTGGTGCCTTGGCGGGCTCTTTACCGGCCTCCTTGGCCGGGGGCTTGGCTGGCTCCTTACCGGATTCCTTGGCCAGGGGCTTGGCGGACTCCTTCGCGCCGCCCTTGGCGGGCTCCTTGCTGGCCGCCGCCTTGGCGAGTGCCTTAAGTTCCTCCGGCGATGGGGGTGGCGGGGGCAGGGCCGGCGGGCGATCCGAGGTTTCCTCATCGGGGACCACCACCTCCAGTCCCGGCAGGATGGTAGGGTACTGGTAGCGGGGCTTGGGCTGGGTCTGGGGGGCGCGCGGGGCGCCCACGGTGACCGGGCCGGGGGCATCACCGCGCTCGTCCATCATCCAGGCGACGGCCACTGCGAGGGCGCCGAGCAGACCGCCAATGATGAACAGGAAAAAGCAGGAGCCATTGCGGCGATGGCGGGACCTGGGGGGCGAATTGGGGGTATTTTCCCGCACCATGTCACATGGTCTCCGGCGCCGAGACGCCGATCAGGTTGAGGCCGTTGCGCAGCACTTGGCGCACCGCCAGGATGAGCTTGAGGCGGGCGTCGCGTAGGGCGGCATCCTCGACCAGGAACTGGTGGGCGTTGTAATAGGTGTGAAAGTCGTTGGCCAACTCGCGCAGGTACTGGGTGATCTGGTGGGGCTCCTCGTTGAGGGCCGCCGCCTCCACCAGCTCCGGGTAGCGGGCCAGGGTCTTGAGCAGGTCCTGCTCGGGGGTCTCCGTCAGGCGCTCCAGATGCGTCACCCCCGGGCTGGGCTCCGCCGCCAGGCCCTTGTCCGCCGCCTGGCGCAGGACGCTGCAGACGCGGGCATGGGCATACTGGACGTAATAGACGGGGTTATCGCTGGACTGGGACTTGGCCAGGTCCAGGTCGAAATCCAGGTGTTGCTCGCAGCGGCGCATGATGTAGAAGAAGCGGGCGGCGTCGCGCCCCACCTCCTTGCGCAACTCGCGCAGGGTCACGAACTCCCCGGAGCGGGTGGACATCTGCATCCGTTCGCCACCCCGGTAGAGGATGGCGAACTGCACCAGCAGGACGTCGAGCTTGGCCGGGTCGTCGCCCAGGGCCTGGAGGGCGCCCTTGATGCGCGGCACATAGCCGTGATGATCCGCCCCCCAGATGTCGATGACGCGGTCGAAGCCCCGCTCCAGCTTGTCCATGTGGTAGGCGATGTCGGAGGCGAAGTAGGTGGTCTGGCCATTGTCGCGGACCACCACCCGGTCCTTTTCGTCGCCGAAATTGGTGGCACGAAACCAGAGGGCCCCGTCCTTTTCGTAGAGATGGCCGGCGGCACGCAGCCGCTCCAGGGCGCGGTTGACGGCGCCCTTCTCGGTCAGGGAGCGCTCCGAGAACCACTCGTCGTATTCCACCCCGAAGAGGGCCAGGTCGTCGCGAATGTCGTCGAGGATGGTATTGAGGCCCAGCTCGAAGATATAGCGGTAACGGTTGTCGCCCAACAACTCCTTGGCCCGCGCCACCAGGGCATCGATATGGAGTTCCTTGTCGCCCCCCGCCGGCTCGTCCGCCGGGATGGCGGCAAAGACCTCGTCGGCGCCATGACGGTAGGCGTCGCCATGCTCCCGGTGCAGGGTCGCGGCCATATCCCAGACATAGTCGCCCTTGTAGCCGTTGCTGGGAAAGGGGATGTCCTCCCCGGCCAGTTCCAGGTAGCGCAGCCAAAGGGAGGTGCCGAGGATGTCCATCTGACGGCCGGCGTCGTTGACGTAATACTCGCGATGGACCGCAAAGCCGACCGCCGCCAGCAGGTCCGCCACCACGGCGCCATAGGCCGCGCCCCGGCCATGGCCGACGTGCAGGGGGCCGGTGGGATTGGCGGAGACGAACTCGACCTGGACCCGCTTGCCCGCGCCCATCTTGCTCCGGCCATAGTCGGGCCCGGCGGCGAGGATGGTCGGGATCAGGCCCAGATGGGCGCTTGGGGCCAGGAAGAAGTTGATGAAGCCGGGGCCGGCGATCTCGGTTCGCGCTATCAGGTCCGAGGCCGGCAGGGCCGCGACCAGACGCGCCGCCAGGTCACGGGGCTTGCCACCAGCGGCCTTCGCCATGACCAGGGCCAGATTGGTGGCGAAATCGCCATGAACAGGGTCGCGGGCGCGGTCCACCTGGGGATCCGGGAGGTCCGCGCCAGCGACCTGACCGGTCGCGGCCAGATGCCGCCATGCGGTTGAGAGGAGTTCCTTGACCTGGTGCTTCATTCGGGTTGGCTATGGCGGCTGGATGGGCGTGGATGGATGGGGAGGGCCAGGTCCCGGGGGGGCCGGCGAAAGGCAGGGTATTAAGAATAGCAGGATTCGCGCTGAAAATGCTTCAGAACATCTCTTGAGGATCCACGTCCAGGGACCAGCGAGAGGCGCCCTGCCCCTTGATACCGTAGAGTTGGGGCACCCAGGCGGCGAGGAAGGCCTGCAACTCGGGCCGCTCCCGGGCCTGAACGAGGAGTTGGGCCCGATAACGGCCGGCGCGCCGCTCCATGGGGGCCGGCACGGGGCCAAAGAGACTGATGCGCGGGCCGCCCAGGTGGCACGCGGCCTCCCGGGCCAGGCGCAGCCAGCCCAGGGAGACCTCCCGAGCGGCGGCTTCGACCCGCAGCAGGGCCTGATGGGTGAAGGGCGGCAGGCCGGCCTCCCGGCGTTCCCGCAGGGCGGCGGCGGCGAAGGCCGGGTAGCCTTGCCGGCGCAGGGTCTGGAGCAGGGGGTGATCCGGATGATGAGTCTGGAGCACCACCCGCCCGGGCCTCTCCGCCCGGCCGGCGCGGCCGGCGACCTGGATCACCAGTTGGGCCATGCGCTCCGCGGCGCGGAAGTCGGAGCCATAAAGGCCATTGTCCGCATCCAGGATGCCGACCAGGGTGACGCGGGGAAAGTGGTGGCCCTTGGCCAACATCTGGGTCCCCACCAGCAGGGGATAGTCGCCGGCGAGGGCCGCCGCCAACAGCCGATCCAGCTCGCCCTTGCGACGGGTGCTGTCGCGATCCACCCGGGCCACGCGAATGTCCGGAAACAGGGCCTGCAACTCACCCGCGAGGCGCTCGGTACCCTGGCCCAGTGCCCGGATGTCGAGCCCCCCGCACTGGGGGCAGGCGACGGGGATGGGCTGGGTCAGGCCGCAGTGGTGGCACCAGAGCCGGTTGTCCGCCAGGTGGAGGGTCAGACGGGCGTCACAGTGGGGGCAGTCGCCCACCCAGCCACACTGATGGCAGGTCAGCACCGGCGAGAAACCGCGCCGGTTGAGGAAGAGGAGCACCTGATTGCCGGCCTCGAACTGCTCGCGCATCAGCCGGATCAACACCGCCGAG
>JBATOB010000221.1:0-6476 GCA_049290655.1 Chromatiaceae bacterium
GGTCGCCAGCGGCGCCCAGGCCCTGATGATCTTCGACACCTGGGGCGGGTCCCTGACCCCCCGCGACTACCGCGACTTCTCCTTGGCCTACATGGCCCGCATCGTCGCCGGCCTGACCCGCGAGGCCGAGGGCCGCAAGGTCCCCGTCATCCTCTTTACCAAGGGCGGTGGCCAGTGGCTGGAGGCCATGGCCGCCAGCGGTTGCGACGCCCTGGGCCTGGATTGGACGACGGACCTGGCCGACGCCCGCCATCGGATCGGCGGCCGGGTGGCCCTGCAGGGTAACATGGACCCCTGTTTGCTCTATGCCAGCCCGGAGCGTATCCGCGCCGAGGCCGCCTCCATCCTGGCCAGTTACGGCCAGGGCACGGGACACGTCTTCAACCTCGGCCACGGCATCCATCCCGATGTGAAGCCGGATCACGCCGCCGCCTTGGTGGAGGCCGTCCATGAGTTGAGCCAGCCCTATCATGGGTGCGTGGGTGGTTAAGGGGCCTGTGGGACTGAGTGAATCAGTTAGCCTGTCGGACTTGCCCACTGCCGGCGGGCCATGGCCGCGGCCTTGGCCAAGGCACTCAATCGTTGAACGGGGTAGGGGACATGAGCAAGGACACGATCCAAGAAGTTTCGGGCGCCGACGACGGTTACGCCGGGTTTCTAACCCGGGCCCTGGCCGCCGGGGCCCTGTGGACCCTGAAGGGGGAGGGCGGCTATGTCGCCTTTCACGATGAGGAGGGGCCTTGCTTCCCCTTCTGGTCCAGCCCCGTGGGGGCCCAGGCCCTGGTCACCGCCGATTGGGCGGACTGCAAGCCCGAGCGGGTCGGGCTCGCCGAGCTGCGCGGGGTCTGGCTCCCAGGCATGGCCAAGGCCGGGCGGCGTCTGACCCTGGAGTCGAGCGCGGACGGGGAGGGCATCGTCTGCGACCCGGGGGAGCTGCTGGCGGATCTGGAGTAGGGGGTTTGGGGCGGGTTGCCTGGGTGCGTCGGTCCCATCCTCCCGCGCCCAGTCGGACAACATACGGGCGAAGGCACGCTCACCTCATACCACAACGCCAGTCAGGGACTCGCCCATGAGCGCCAGCTTTCAGCAACTCGCCAATTTCATCTGGTCCGTCGCCGACCTGTTGCGCGGTCCCTACCGCCCGCCCCAATACGAGCGCGTCATGCTGCCGCTCACCGTGCTGCGCCGCTTCGACGCCGTGCTGGCGCCGAGCAAGGACGCCGTGCTGAAGCGCCATGCCGAGCTCAGCGCCAAAAACATCCCCAACATCGACGCCATCCTCAACAACCGGGCCTTGGATGACGACGGCAAACCGCTGGGCTTTCATAACCACAGCCGGCTCGACTTCCAGAAGCTCAAGGGCGATCCCGACAACATCGGTCGCCACCTGGCCGACTACATCAATGGCTTCTCCGAGAACATCCGCAAGATCTTCGAGCGCTTCGAGTTCGACAAGGAGATCGAGAAGCTCGAGGAATCCAACCGCCTCTACCAGGTGGTCGCCCAGTTCGCCGAGATCGACCTGCACCCGCGCAAGGTCGACAACATCACCATGGGCCTGGTGTTCGAGGACCTGATCCGCCGCTTCAACGAGGCCGCCAACGAAACGGCCGGTGACCACTTCACCCCGCGGGAAGTCATCCAGCTCATGGTCAACCTGCTGCTGGAGCCCGATACCCAGGTGCTCACCCAGGCCGGCGTCATCGTCACCATCTGTGACCCCGCCTGCGGCACCGGCGGCATGTTAGCCGAGGCGCAGAACTGGATCCGCGCCCACAACGATCAGGCCATCGTCAAGGTCTTCGGCCAGGACTATAACCCGCGCTCCTACGCCGTGGCGGCCTCCGACCTGCTGATCAAGGGCCACAAGGATGGCCAGGTCGTGCTGGGCAACACCCTCACCGAGGACCCCTTTCCGGGCCAGCGCTTCGACTATCTGCTGGCCAACCCGCCCTTCGGCGTGGATTGGAAGGCGGAGAGGAAGATCATCGACCGCTGGCCGAACTTCCGGGGCTACAACGGCAAGCTGCCGCGCATCAACGACGGGGCCCTGCTGTTCCTGCTCTACATGATGAGCAAGTTCCAGGACTACCAGCCCGGCAATCGCGACCAGCCCGGCTCGCGCACCGCTATCGTCTTCAACGGCTCGCCGCTGTTCACCGGCGGCGCCGGCAGTGGCGAGAGCGAGATCCGCCGCTGGATCATCGAACGCGACCAACTTGAAGCCATTGTCGCCCTACCCGAGCAGATGTTCTACAACACCGGCATCGGTACCTTCATCTGGGTGGTTACCAACCGCAAGGCCGTGCATCGCAAGGGCAAGATCCAACTCATCGACGCCCGCGAGCGCTGGACGCCGATGAGGCGCAGCCTCGGCGACAAGCGCCGCTATCTGGACCAGCCGGCCCTCGATGCCGTCACCCGCGAGCATGGCGCCTTGGAAGACAGCAAGACCAGCCGCGTCTTTGACAACGCCGATTTCAGCTACCGCCGCGTCACCGTTCACCGCCCGCTGCGTCTGCGCTTCGAGATCACCGCCGAGGCGCGGGAGCGCTTCCTCAACACCTGCCCCGAGCTGTTCGACGCCCTGCAAGCGGTGGAAGATGCCCTGAGCGGTGAACCGCACCTGGACTGGAACCGCGCCTGGGACGAGGTGCAGCGGGTCTTCAAGACCCTGCCCGATGACGTCGAGGGCTGGGCCAAGGGCGCCAAGGGCACCGCCCAAAAGAAGATCTTCCGCGACTGCTTCACCAGGGTGGACCCGCAAGCCGCGCCCGTGATCGCCAGGCACCACAAGATGGAGCCCCTGGACCGCGCCGCGTTGTTTCCTGGCCAGACCCTCCCCGCTGGCCTCACCCCGGACGAGCTACGCGCGCTGCTGGGTCTCTACAGACTCCACCCTGCCAGGGGAAAGGAGGCCGCGGGTGCGGTTCGGTATGTCGAGTACGAGCCCGACCCGGCGCTGAAGGACGCGGA
This sequence comes from Chromatiaceae bacterium, assembly GCA_049290655.1. Lineage (GTDB taxonomy): Bacteria > Pseudomonadota > Gammaproteobacteria > Chromatiales > Chromatiaceae > M0108. The sequence goes on from JBATOB010000221.1 coordinate 2,977, forward strand.
GACCATCCCGCTGAAGGAAGACTTGGTCAGCTACTTCCTGCGCGAGGTGCGGCCCTATGTGGCGGATGCCTGGATCGACCGCGAGACGCTGGACGAGCAGGACGGCGGCATCGGTAAGGTTGGCTACGAGATCAACTTCAACCGCGTCTTCTTCCAGTACCAGCCGCCGCGCCCGCTGCACGAGATCGATGCCGAGCTGGCGGGCGTGGAGCAGCGGATTCTGGCGTTGTTGCGGGAGGTGACGGAGTGAGCATCGACCGCCGGCACAACGAACTCCTCGGTCTCCTGGCCGAGCTGCGTAAGTTGCCTCGTGAAACCGAGTGGGTTGAGTTCAAGCACAACAACGATGACGCCGATGAGATTGGTGAGTACCTTTCCGCACTCTCCAACTCCGCCGCATTGTCGGGAAAGGTTCAAGCCTATCTGGTCTGGGGCATCGACAACACCACATAGGATGTGATTGGCACCCGCTTCAACCCGATTGCCGCCAAGGTTGGCAATGAGGAATTGGAGAGCTGGCTGCTGCGTCTCCTGTCGCCCCGGATCAACTTCCGCTTCCATGTGTTCGAGGCCGACAACCGGCGCGTGGTATTGCTGGAAATTGGGACTGCCTTTCGTCATCCGGTGCAGTTCAAGGGCATCGAATACATTCGCATTGGCTCCTACAAAAAGAAACTCAAGGATTTCCCGGAAAAGGAGCGGGAGCTCTGGCGCGTTTTCGATCAGACCCCATTCGAGCGGGAGGTGGCTGCCGAGAAGATTTCGGGCGAAAAAGTACTTCAACTACTCGATTATCCAGCGTATTTCTCGCTTCTCGACAAGCTCCTGCCCGACGGCCGCACTGCCATCCTCGCGGCACTCGCCGCCGACGACATGCTCGCCCAGGGGGCGGGAGGGTGGAATATCACCAACCTTGGGGCAATCCTGTTCGCCAGAAGACTGGCCGATTTCCGCATGCTGCAGCGCAAGGCCGTACGGGTGGTGCTGTACAAAGGCGCCAACCGCGTGGAAACCGTGCGCGAACAGGAGGGCGGAAAAGGCTATGCCACTGGCTTTGAAGGGCTCATAGACTTCGTTGCCGGGTTCCTGCCCAGCAATGAAGTGATTGGTCGCGCCCTGCGCAGTCAAGTCCCCATGTTCCCCGAACTGGCCATCCGCGAGCTGATCGCCAATGCCATCATCCACCAGGATTTCCACCTCACCGGCACCGGCCCCATGGTGGAGATCTTTGCCGACCGCATCGAAATCACCAATCCTGGCCTGCCCCTGGTGCAGACGCACCGTTTTCTGGACAGCCCGCCAAGGTCGCGCAACGAGGCCCTGGCCTCCTTCATGCGTCGCATCGGCGTCTGCGAGGAGCGTGGTAGCGGAGTGGACAAGGTGGTATCGCAGACCGAGTTCCATCAACTGCCCGCGCCCCTGTTCGAGACCAGCGACGAGCACACCCGCGCCGTCCTCTTCGCCCATCGCGAATTCCGCGACATGGACAAGGCCGACCGTGTCCGCGCCTGTTACCTGCATGCCTGCTTGCGCTATGTCCAGCGCGACTACATGACCAACACGACCCTGCGTGAACGCTTCGGCATCGACGAGAAGAACAGCTCCATGGCGTCGCGCATCATCAAGGACACCATCGCGGCCGGGCTGATCTGCTGCCACGACGACACCGTGGGCAGCCGCGCCCGCAAATACCTGCCGAGGTGGGCGCGATGAGTGGTGCCTCGTTGCTTGATCGTTGCTTGACTGGATCGGCCTCATCTGATCGATCGGTCACTAATATTAATGTAAAACAAAGGCTTGTATGGTGTACTTTGGTTGACCGTTGCTTGACTGGTGACGACGATCAGGGCAATGGCCACCCAGATGATGACATCGTCAGCTACGTGCTGCGCGAGGTGCGCCCCTATGTGAATGTGCCTGGATCGACCGCGAGACGCTGGACGAGCAGGACAGCGGCATCGGCATCGGCAAGGTCGGCTACGAGATCAACTTCAACCGTGTGTTCTTCCAGTACCAGCCGCCGCGCCCGCTGCACGAGATCGATGCCGAACTGGCCGACGTGGAGCAGCGGAATTTAGCGTTGTTGCGGGAGGTGACGGAGTGAGCGCCCTGATCGGCGAACTCCGCGAATTAATTCGCTCCGCCCGCCAGGCGGTTGTACAGTCCGTCGACGTCATCCAGGTGCTGACCAACTTCGAGATTGGTCGCCGGATTGTCGAACATGACAGCACGGCAAGGATCGGGCGGAATATGGCAAGGCCCTGCTCAAAGAGCTTTCCGCCGAACTGACGGTTGAATTCGGGCGTGGGTTCTCCCGATCCAACCTGGAATACATGCGGAAATTTTCTTCTGACCTATCACGACCGGGGACCGCGGATTTCCCAGATGCCGTCTGGGAAATGGGTGACCGATCAGGTTGGGCGTGGTTAGTCGGGAAAAAGGCCGATGGTGTTTGAACCCCAGATGCTCAACCATGGCGATCTTGGCCAGATGGAAATGTTCTTCCAGTATCAACCGACGTGCCCGCTGCACGAGATCGACGCGGAATTGGCCGAGGTCGAAAAGCGGATTCTGGCATTGCTGCGGGAGGTCACCGAATGACGCCAGAGCCCACCTTTGGCCAGATGGTCGAGCGCATTCAGGCGGCCCACCGCGAGTTGGCGGTCCAAGCGGGCCGCGCGATCAACATCAGTCTGACCCTGCGTAACTGGCTGATCGGCTGTTACATTGCAGAGTATGAACTGAACGGCCAGGATCGGGCGCAATATGGTGACCGGCTGTTCAGTGAACTGGCCGGCGCCCTCAAGGCCTTGAGCAACTGCAACCGGCGGCAGCTCTACCGCTATCGGCGCTTCTACAGCCTCTACCCGCGGATTGTGGGTTCACTGCCCCCACAATTGCGCGACCTGCCCCTGTTACCCGGTGCGCAGATTGTGGGGACGGTGTCCCCACAATCCCCGGCCACGGCCCCGGACCTGGCGAGCAGGCTCAGCTACAGCCACTTCGAAGAACTGGTGGACATCCCAGATGCCACCAAACGCAGCTTCTACGAGGTCGAGTGCATCCGCGGCAACTGGTCGGTGCGCGAGCTCAAGCGCCAGATCGACAGCCTCTACTACGAACGTTCCGGCCTGTCGCTGGACAAGAAGAAACTCGCCGCTCTGGCGCAGCAGGGCGCCGAGATACAAACCATACTGCCCATCCGTGACCCCTACATCTTCGAGTTTCTTGGCTTGAAACCCGCCGAGGTCATGAGTGAATCTCACCTGGAAGCGCAACTCACTGAAAAATTGCAGGACTTCCTGCTCGAACTCGGCCACGGCTTTTGCTTCGAGGCGCGGCAGAAACGCATTCTCATCGGCGATGAGCATTTCTTCATCGATCTGGTGTTTTATCACCGCATCTTGAAATGTCATGTGCTGGTGGAGCTGAAGCTGGAGAAATTCAGTCACGAGAACCTCGGCCAGCTCAATACGTATGTGTCAAGACCCGTGTGATTG
>JBATOB010000222.1:0-11060 GCA_049290655.1 Chromatiaceae bacterium
CTCCTGAGACGCCGGCGAGTCAGGTATCGGATTTCGGGTGCCACGCCAGCCGTCCCCGCCAGCCGCTCGGGTCCAGGTCCCATGACTCAGGTGCTTGAATCGCCCGTAGCCAACCCGCCCGCCGAGCCGCCCGACAGGGCGCGCTTCCAGATCGGTGATCTTTGTATCTATCTGGAGTCCTACCTGAGCACGGAGCAAATCCGCGAGGTTTATCGCGCCTTCCAGTTCGGTGCCGAGGCCCATGCCGGCCAGACGCGTAAGTCTGGCGAGCCCTATATCCAGCACCCCATTGCCGTGGCCCGCATCCTGGCCGAGATGCGCATGGATTACAAATGCCTGATGGCGGCCATTCTCCACGACGTCATCGAGGACACCGGCCACTCCAAGGAGACGGTGGCGGCCCTTTTCGACGAGGAGATTGCCGAGCTGGTGGATGGGGTCAGCAAGCTGACGCGACTGGATTTCCGTTCCAAGGCCGAGGCCCAGGCGGCGAATCTGCAAAAGATGTTGTTGGCGATGACCAAGGACATCCGGGTCATCCTCATCAAGCTCGCCGACCGGCTCCATAACATGCGGACCCTGGGGATCATGGCCCCGGAGAAGCGCCGCCGCATCTCGCGCGAGACCCTGGAGATCTATGCGCCCATTGCCAACCGGCTGGGTATCCGCAAGGTTTCCCTGGAACTAGAGGAACTGGGCTTCGCCCATCGCTGGCCTTGGCGCCGCCTACTGCTCAAGCGGGCGGTCGTCCGCGCCCGGGGATCGCGCAAGGAACTGGTGGGGGATGTCGAGAAGGCCTTGCGCGAACGCCTGGAGCAGGAGGGTATCGAGGGCGAGGTGGTGGGCCGCCAGAAACACCTTTACGGTATTTACGGCAAGATGCGTGACAAGCAGCGCCCCTTCGAGGAGGTGGTGGATGTCTTTGGCTTTCGCGTCGTCGTCGATCGGGTCGATACCTGCTATCGCGTCCTGGGTGTGGTGCATAACCTGTACAAGCCCATGCCCGGTCGCTTCAAGGACTATATCGCCATCCCCAAGAATAATGGCTATCAATCTCTGCATACCCAGCTTTTCGGCCCCCAGGGCATCCCCATCGAAATCCAGATTCGCACCCTGGACATGCAGCGCCTCGCCGAGAGTGGCATCGCGGCGCACTGGATGTATAAATCCGGCTCCAAGCGCGGCAGCCCCCAAAATCTTGCGGCTGATTGGCTGGGGAACCTGTTGGAGATGCAGCGGGGATCGGGCGACTCGGTTGAGTTTATGGAGCACGTCAAGGTCGATCTCTTCCCGGACGAGGTCTATGTCTTTACCCCGCGCGGGGACATCCAGGTACTGCCCGCCGGGGCCACGGTGGTGGATTTTGCCTATGCCATCCATTCCGGTCTGGGTAACCGCTGCGTGGCGGCGCGTATCGATCGCCGCATGGCCCCCCTGCGCACCGCCTTGCGGAGCGGTCAGACGGTAGAGATCATCACGGCACCCCGGGCCATGCCCAACGCCGGCTGGCTGAATTTCGTGGTGACGGGCAAGGCCCGCGCCAACATCCGCGGCTATCTGAAGAATCTGCAACGCCAGGAGGCCGCGGCCCTGGGCCGGCGCCTGCTGAATGCCGAGCTGGCGGGGCAGGGGTTGGACCTGGACCGGCTGCCGGAGGGCCGCCTGGCGACCTATCTGGCGCGGGCCAAGCTGCCGGATTTGGCCACCCTGCTGGCGGAGGTGGGACTGGGCAATCGGCTGCCGATACTGGTGGCGCGGCGTCTCATGGGCGAGGAGGTGGCCGAGGCATCTCTCGATACCGAGCCCAGACAGGCGCGCCGCCTGGCCATCAAGGGCACCGAGGGCATGGTGGTTAATTATGCGCGCTGCTGTCGGCCCATTCCGGGCGACCCCATCTCCGGACTCTTCAGCCCCGGCAAGGGGATCGTGGTGCATCGTCAGGGTTGTCGGAACCTCGGCGATTTTCAACAACATAAAGACCAGTGGCTGGACCTGGAATGGTCCAGTCAACCGGCCGGGGATTTCTATACGGAGATCCGGGTCGATGTTGGCAACCAGCGCGGAGTTCTGGCCAGTTTGGCCGCCGCTATCGCCGAACTGGGTTCCAACATCGAGAATGTCCAGTCGCGGGAAAAGGATGGCCACAACGTCAGTTTGGATTTTCTGCTCTCGGTCCGTGATCGCCCGCATCTGGCCCACCTCATGCGGCGCCTGCTGCAGGTCCCACGGGTGATGCGCATCCTGCGCGTGTCGCGGTGAGCCTGGCACCCCCGCTTGAAATAGCGGGCCATGCCCGCAACATCGGCGCATTCGCGGCAAGCTTCGCCTCTCTAATCATCCGGAATCCGCCATGACCCAAGCCTTGTCCTCTACCCTTGTCCCGACCCCCGAGGAACGACTGTCCATCACCCGTCACATCATGGCCCTCTTCGGCGACTGGGGGCTGGGGGCGAGCGATATCCTGGCCCTGCTCGCCCTGCCGTCGACCGTTAAGGCCCGTCATGTGTCGCGCTTCGTTGACCAGGAGCCCTTCCCGGACGATGCCACGGTCAACCGCCGCCTGGGTTATCTGACGCGGATCGAGCAGGCACTGGGCACCTATTTCCCTCGCAATCCGGAGATGCGCTCCCTCTGGGTCAAGCGCGGCAATCGGCGCTTTGGCCGCCGGCCCCCGCTGACCGTGATGATCGAGGATGGCGAGGGTGGTCTGGTAGCCGTGCTCGCCCATCTGGACTGTACCTTCGCCTGGGATGAAACCGGCTCCAAGACCGAATATGCCGAGCGCAAGGTTTCCGTCACGGAGGTGCTCGCCCCGTGACGTGGGAGCTAGGCGCGCCCCCTGACTTACCTGGGCGCATGGCCGCACCCTTCCTGGTACCATAGCCCGGAATTTAATGCCCAGGGCCGCGCCTACCATGCCCCATTACCGCCTCCTGGCCCAGCCCTTGCCGGCCTTGGGCTTGCTCTTGACCCCTTTGGTCCTTGCTAGTCAAATCGATGGGCTTGATCTGAGTGTCCGCGAATCGGACCTGGCTCCCGACGTCACCCTGCATGAGCACGAGAACCGGACCGTGCAGGAGTACCGCATCAATGGCCGCCTGTATAAGGTCAGGATTACCCCGAGCTTGGGCGCCCCCTATTATCTGATGGACCAGGATGGATCGGGCGACTTGTCCTGGAACAGCGGCTCCGGGCCCGCCGCTACCCAAGTGCCCCAGTGGGTCTTGATGCGCTGGTAATCCCCTTTCGGACAGGAGAATCTCGATGAGACAAGCAGCCAAGTGGGTGACCGGCATTCTGCTCGCCGGCGCTCTGTGTCAGGCCCTGGCGGCGGGCACTCTGGAGAACGTCAAGGCCCGTGGCAAGGTCAAGTGCGGCGTGAATGGAGAGGCGCCGGGGCTGTCTTTAAAGGACCCCGCCGGGCATTGGAGTGGTATCGACGTGGATTTTTGCCGCGCCGTCGCGGCGGCGACCCTAGGTTCCAAGGATAAGGTGGAGTTCGTGCCTCTGACCGTGGCCGATGCCTTGGGCGCCCTGGCCAAGGGGCAGGTCGATCTCATCTCGCGTAACTCGAGTTGGACCCTGGAACGTGACGTCGCCGAGGGCGTCACCTATGTCGGCGTCCTTCTCTTCGACGGGCAGGGTTTCATGACCCGGCGTGACACGGGCATCCTCAGCGCCTTGGAACTGGACGGCAAGTCGGTCTGCGCCCTGACCGGGTCCACCAGCGCCGATCATGCCCGCCGCTATTTCGACCGGCACCGCATGGGCCTTGATCTGCATCTCTTCCCCGACATGAATGCCGCGCGCAAGGCCTATCTGGCTGGCGAGTGCCAGGTTCTGACCAGCGATCACACCCAACTCCACGGCCTGCGCGTGGCCATGGACGCGGGGCGTGACCACCGGATACTGCCCGAGGTGATCTCCAAGGAGCCCCTGAGCCCCGCCGTGCGCGAGGGCGATGGCCGCTGGTTCGATATCGTGCGTTGGACCCTCTTTGTCATGATCGATGCCGAGGAGTTGGGCATCGACTCGCGTAATGTGAAGCGTGCCCAGGAGGACGCCAAGGCTGCGGATACGCGCCTGCTGCTGGATGTGGAGGGCAAGGTAGCCAAGGCCTTGGGCCTGGACAAGGACTGGGTCATCCGCGTCATCGGCCAGGTCGGCAATTTTGGCGAGATCTATGAGCGCAACTTGGGTGCGCAGTCGCCGCTCATGATCAAGCGTGGCTATAACGCCCTCTGGAACGATGGCGGCCTGCTCTACGCCCCGCCACCCCATTAACGATCGGTTCATCCTGCCTTGCAAACTACCTTGGAAATTTGCCCATCATGCCCTTGATCAAGCCTTTCGCCGGGCTGCGCCCGGCCCCTGGTCGCGCGGCGGAGGTGGCCGCCCCACCCTATGATGTGATGAGTGCCGACGAGGCCCGCGCCATGGTGGCGGGGCGGCCTTGGAGCTTTCTCCATATTTCCCGTCCCGAGGTGGATCTGCCCCCGGATACGGACCCCTATGCCCCGGAGGTCTATGCCAAGGCGCGGGAGAATCTGGAGCGCATGTTGGCGGAGGGCGTGCTGGAGCGGGACCCGACGCCCTGTTATTACGTCTATCGCCTGACCATGGGCGAGCATGTCCAGACCGGGCTGGTCGCTGCCGCCTCGGTGGCGGCCTATGACGCGGATCGCATCAAGAAGCACGAATTCACCCGGCCGGTGAAGGAGGACGACCGGGTGCGGCAGATCGATGCCCTGGATGCCCAGACGGGCCCCGTCTTTCTGGTCTATCGCGCTACCCCGAGCATCGACGACCTCCTGATCGCCGTCAGCAAGCAGATCCCGGTGGTGGACATCAGCGTCGCGGGCCAGGTCCGTCACGAGATTTGGGTGGTGGCCGACGAAGATCTCATCCGGCTGCTGTCGGTGGCCTTCGAGGCCTTGCCCGCCCTCTACGTGGCCGACGGTCACCATCGTTCCGCCGCCGCCTCCCGGGTGGCGGCGGCGCGCAAGGCCGCCCATGCCAGGCATGGCGACAAGGAGGCCTATAATTATTTCCTGGCCGTCGTTTTCCCGCACAACCAGATGCAAATCATGGACTATAATCGGCTGGTCAAGGACTTGCACGGCCTGGACAAGGATGAGTTCCTGAGTCGGGTGGCGGTGCCATTTCGCGTCGAGCCGAGTACCGCGCCAGTCAAGCCCGCCAGGACGGCCGAGTTCGGCATGTACCTGGATGGCGCCTGGTATCGGCTGACCCTGGATGAAGGGCGCATTTCCTGGGACGACCCCGTGGGCCGGCTTGACGTCAGCCTGCTCCAGGACAATCTGATCGAGCCTATCCTCGGCATCATCGATCCCCGGCGGGATGAGCGTATCAACTTCGTCGGCGGTATCCGCGGCCTGGAGGGCCTGGCTCGTCCCGTTGACGAGGGTCACTATCGCGTGGCCTTCTCCCTGTTCCCCACGCGCATGACGGAACTCATGGCCGTCGCCGATGCCGGCGAGGTGATGCCTCCCAAATCCACCTGGTTCGAGCCCAAGTTGGCGGATGGGCTGGTGAGCCATGTGCTTGATTGAGGGTGGTGCCTAGGCTGATCCCATGGTAACACCGGTTTACAACCTCCCCGAAGACCCCGCGGATGATGCGGCGGTCGCCGAACACTGGCTCGCGGCGCTGCCGGAACAATACGGCGAGGGGGACCGGGCCCGCCTCCACGACGCCTGCGCGCTCTTGCTGGGCTGCCGGGGTCGCCAGACCCTGGAAACGGGGGAGACCCAAGTCCGCTACCGCCTGGCCACCGCCGACATCCTGGCGGGGATGCGCCAGGACGCCGACACCCTGATCGCCGCTCTGCTCAACGGCTGCCTGGAAGCTGGCGACATGACCGAGGAGGGTCTGTCCCAGCGCTTCGGACCTGGTATTGGCCGCATGGTGGGAGATCTGCGCCGCATCGGCCTGCTCGCCAATGTCGAGGCGGTCATCGCCGCCAAGGAGCAGGACCGGCATGAGGAAAACCTGCGCCGCCTGCTGCTCGGCATCGCCGAGGACGTGCGCGTCGTCCTGGTAGTGCTGGCGGAACGTCTGCATCTCATGAGGAGTATCAAGGACCTGGATGAGGCGCGGCGGCGCAAGCTGGCCACCGATACCCGGCGGGTCCATGCCCCCCTGGCCAACCGGTTGGGCGTCTGGCAGGTCAAGTGGGAGCTGGAGGATCTGGCCCTACGCTACCTGGAACCGGAGGCCTATCGGCGCATCGCCCAACTCTTGGGCGACAAGCGCGTGGAGCGCGAGGCCTACATCGCCCACGTCATCGCCCTGCTCAAGTCGAAGTTCGCCGAGGTCGGGGTGCGTGCCGACATTACCGGACGACCCAAGCACATCCATAGCATCTGGCGCAAGATGCAGCGCAAGGGCGTGGACATCGAGCAGATCTTCGATCTGCGCGCGGTGCGGATCCTGGTCGACAGCCTTGCGGATTGCTATGCCGCCCTGGGCCTGGTCCATGGCCTCTGGCGGCATATTCCCAAGGAGTTCGACGACTACATCGCCACCCCCAAGGGCAACATGTACCAGTCCCTGCACACGGCGGTGGTGGGACCCGGGGACAAATCCCTGGAGGTGCAGATTCGCACCTGGGACATGCATCGTCACGCCGAGCTGGGCGTGGCCGCCCATTGGGCCTACAAGGAGAGCAAGGGTGCGGATGCCGCCTTCCAGAACCGCCTGGTCTGGATGCGTCAATGGATGGAGCTGCTGAACGAGGGCGAGGACGACGGGGATTTTCTCGAACGCTTCAAGTCTGAGTTCGAGCCCGCCCATGTCTATGTCCTCACGCCCCAGTCCAAGGTTATCGATCTGCCGCGCGGCGCCACGCCCCTGGATTTTGCCTATGCCATCCATTCCGAGATCGGCAATCGCTGCCGGGGCGCCAAGGTCGATGGTCGCATCGTCCCTCTCAACCAGACCCTGCGCAGCGGTCAGACGGTCGAGATCATCACCCAAAAGAACGCCACCCCTAGCCGTGATTGGCTCAGCCTGCATCAGGGCTATCTCAAGACCGCGAGGGCGCGTAACCGGGTGCGCCTCTGGTTCAAGCAGCAGGATTACGACCGTTATGTAGCGGAGGGTCGCGCCCTGCTCGAAAAGGAGTTGGCTCGCTTGGGCGTCGAGGCCCGGCTGCAACTCGACCCCATCGCTCACAAGTGCAACTTCCATAAGGGCGATGACTTGCTTGCCGCCATTGGTCGGGGCGATGTGCCGGCGGGGCAGGTCGCCCGCCAGTTAGGCGATTTGGCGGGACCGGCCGAAAAGGACCGGGTGGAACTGGAACCCGAGGACCTGGTCACCCAGCGGCGCGACCGGCGGCGCAGGATACCGCATCGCCCCGGCCGAGGACGCCAGGAGGTCGTGGCCGAGGGTATCGATGACCTCATGACCCATATGGGCCATTGCTGCAAGCCCGTGCCGGGGGATGCCATCATCGGCTATATCACCCGCGGGCGGGGCCTCACCATCCACCGCCGCGATTGCGACAACCTGCGCCAGCTCACCGCTACGGAGCCGGCCCGACTGATGGAGGTGGCCTGGGCCGAGGCCAGTCCCGAGGACGCCTATCCCGTGGATCTCATTATCGTCGCCGCCGACCGTAAGGGCCTGTTGCGCGATATCTCTGCCGTCTTCTCCGAGGCCGACCTCACCCTGCTGGGTGTCAATACCAGCACGGACCGCACCAGCGACCGGGCCACCATGCGCTTTACCGCCGAGGTCAGGGATATGGACCAACTCGAGACCCTCCAGTCCCGGCTGCGCCAGATCCCGGATGTCATAGCGGTGAAACGGCCCCGCTGAGGCCTGGCGTCCAACGGCAACCCCCTTAGCGCCGGGCTCCCACCGGCGCCGGATTAGGGCCGACCAGCACGAGGTTTTTAGCCGCCGCGAGCCTTGGCCTTAATCGGTATCCTCCTCCTTGTTCCTATTGATCTGTTGGCGCACGGCGAAGAAGGTCGCGAGGCGCTCCTGGATCTGGCCGTTGATGCTGTCGGTGGGGTAGAGGCCGTCCTGATCGGGCAGGCCGGCGGCCTGGCCGGTCAAGAGTTCCAGGGCCTGGTCCACGTGGGCGACGGCGTGGACGCGAAAGTCGCCGCGCGCCACGGCCGCGCGTACCGCCTTGTTCAGCATCAGGTGCTTGCGGTTGGCCTGGGGGATGATGACGCCCTCCTCGCCCGTGAGGCCGCGCGCCTGGCAGATTTCAAAAAAGCCCTCGATCTTTTCGTTGACGCCACCGATGGCCTGGACCTCGCCGTGCTGGTTAACGGAGCCGGTGATGGCCAGGGCCTGCTTGAGGAGGATGTCGCCGATGGCGGAAAGCAGGGCGCAGAGTTCCGCCACCGAGGCGCTGTCACCCTCGACCAGGCCGTAGGTCTGCTCGAAGACCAGGCTGGCGGATAGGCAGAGGGGCTGGAAGCGGGCATAGCGGCGGCCCAGGTAGCCCGAGAGGATCAGGACGCCCTTGGAGTGGATGGGGCCCGCCTGTTCAACCTCGCGCTGGATGTCGACGACTTCGCCATGACCGAGGCGGGCGGTGGCGCTGATGCGGGTGGGGGTGCCGAAGCCTTGATCGCCGAGGGCGATGACGGACAGGCCATTGACCTGACCGAGTTGGGAACCCTTGGTGTCTATGAAGAGGGTGCCGCGCAGTATCTCTTCCTGAAGGCGTTCCCGCATCTGCCCCAGGCGCCAGCGGCGGGCGGCAATGGCGCCCTCGACCTGGACCTCGCCGATGCGCTCCAGGCGCTCGCGGCGGGCCAGGTGGTCGGACTCCCGCAGCAGGTCAAGGAGGTCGCCAACATGCGTCGAGAGGCGCTCCTTGTCGGCGACCCGCCGCGCCGCCTGCTCGATGACGCAGGCGACGTCATCAGGGGTCAGGGGTAGCAGGCGCTCCTGGCCTTGCAGGGTGGCGATCAGGCGGGCATAGACAGGGTCCTGCCTGGGTTGGCGGGGCATCTCCTCGGCGAAGTCGGCGGCGACCTTAAAGAGTTGGGCGAAGTCGGGGTCGTAGGCGTCCAGCAGGTAGTAGAGCAGGCGTTCGCCCACCAGGATCACCTTGACCTCGACCGGGATGGGCTCGGGTTCCAGGGAGGTGGTGCCGGCCAGACTCAGTACCCGCTCCAGGGACTCGATACGGATCTCTCCGGCGCGCAGCACCCGCTTGAGGGCGTCCCAGGTAAAGGGGTTGCCGAGCAGGCGCAGTGCGTCGAGGATGAGGTAGCCGCCGTTGGCGCGGTGCAGGGCCCCGGCCTTGACCAAGGTGAAGTCGGTGGACAGGGTCCCCAGGTGGGCGATGTGCTCGATGCGCCCGATGAGGTTGAGGTAGCTGGGGTTATCCTCGTGGATGACGGGAGCGCCGCGAAGTTCGGCGTTGTCCACCAGCAAGTTGACGCGGTAGCGGGTGAAAGGGGGGGTCGTCCGGTCTGGGCGCCCGGCCCTCCTCGCCATCGCCTTGGCGGAAGAGGTCGCCGTTTTCGATCATGTCCTTGCGGGCGGCGGCCAGATAGTCATGAACCGCCGGCAGGTCGGCGTAATCCGCCGCTAATTGTCCCATCAGAGTGGTGACCGTGCCCTCCATGGTCTCCTGGTTGAGGATCTTGAAGCGCCCGCGCATCTCTTTCTGCCAAAGAGGGACCTGGCTCAGGGTTTGTTGCAGGGCCTCGCGCAATTTCTCGATGACCTCGCCGATGTGTTCTCGCTCCTCCTCGGGCAGGGCGTTGAAATCGTCGGGGGCCATGATATGGCCCTCGCGAACTGGCGCCAGGGTGTAGCCGGTGGGGGTGTGGAGGAGGGCAATGCCACGCTCCTTGGCCTGGTGGCCGATGGCGTTGGCGGCATCCTCCTCGCGGGACTTGAATTCCTTTTGGATCTCTTCGGCGCGGCGAAGGTATTCCTCGCCCTGGAAGGCGGCGGGTACGGCGTTGAGCAGGTCCTCCACCAGTTGACTCAAGTCGGTGCGCAAGTGGCGACCACGCCCCGGTGGCAGGCGCAGGGCGTAGGGACGTTGGGGGTTGTTGAAGTCCGCTACATAACACCAGTCGTCCGGGGCCGGGGACTCGCGGCGGCGCTGCTCCAGGAAGCCCTTGATGAGGGCGTGTTTGCCGAGGCCCCCCGACCCCATCAGATAGAGATTATAGCCCCGGTGGGGGACGTTTACCCCCAGAGCGATGGCCTCGAGCGCCCGTTCCTGGCCAAGGCCGGGGCCTAGGGGTTCGAGTTCACCCGTGTCGGCGAAGCCGAGGCCGGCAAGGTCACAGGGCTGGTACAGGTCGGTGGCGTTCAGGGTGATGCTGGGTTCCACGGCATGTCATCCTTTGAGGCCGCGCCCGTCAGTGCCCCGAATGTGGCCCATGGTGGTCGGGCCCCGGGAATCTAGAGGTACTCGGGCAGGTATTTGCGGATGGCGGCCGGGTCCTGGGCTGCTAGGTTCTTGTCAAGTTCCGCCGCGATGCATTGCTTGAGGGCGGCGGATTGGTGTCTGCGCAAAAGGCCAAGAAAGGCGGGCGCCGCCAGGATATAGAGCTTGTGGAAGGTACCGGCGGCGCGGGCGGCATCCAGTTCTTCACAAATGGCGAGGGCGAAGCGGTCCGCGCCCTCCTGCTTGTGGGAGGCATCGGCGCCCACGCCGTGGGTGGTGCCGCTGCTGGGGTTGCGATCGCGGCCGGTCTTGTCGGAGACCAGATCACCCTCGTGCAGCCGGGCCTCGGGGTTGGCCAGGTCCTGGGTCTCGGTGAGGGGGCCGGCGGGTTTATTGGCGGTGAAGAAGCGGGCGCGGCTGTTATCGGCGACTATTACACATATGGTCATAATGGTTTTCCTGCTCCTGGTGAGGCGCGGTCCGGTTGGACAGGCGGCGCCGTGGGTCGGGACGAGGTGCTGGCGGGGGTGACCCAACTACCTCCACCAATGTTAGTTTAACAGGCTGACGGCGGGCTGGTGAAAAGGTAAAGTGGACCCCGAAAACCGGACAGTAGTTTAAGCTTGCCGCCTGAGCGAAAGGGGCAGAGTGCTATGGG
>JBATOB010000223.1:0-4374 GCA_049290655.1 Chromatiaceae bacterium
CTTTGAGCCGCTAGGTACGGCGCTATAATCACCACATTCCCCAGCGCGCGTTAGGACATCTCCCACCCGTTCAGGCCCGGCAAGATTGGCAGGAGAGGTGCCCAGCGTTATTTAAAAAGCAGGTATACAATCTTACGGGTCTTGACACGTAGAGGACTACCGAGCTTGAATTCTATAGTCCGCTGCTCGTCAAGCAGGCCTACGCCCGGTATTCGGCGGCGACGGAGCACGACGAGGTGACGGCCCACGTGGCCAGCGCCTTCCTGGACCAGCACCTGGGGCGCTGGATCGAGGCCTTCGTCGACGGCCTCGCGAAGCACCAGGCGGCCCCCACCTACCTCACCCTTGGCCGACTGCTCTTGGGCGTTATCCAGGCCGAATGCAAGCACCAAGGCGTGTCTCCTACCCTCTTGCAGGGACGGCTTCCGCCCGACTTCACCCGGCAGGACGATTTCACCTGTCCAATGGCCGAGCCGGAGCGCCCCGTGCCCCCGCCGGATGTCGAGACTCCGAACGGATGAACATGCGGACCACACGGTCCCACTCCAACAAAAAAGGGGCGCCCAGGCGCCCCTTAATCTGTTACCGCAAAGGCCCGAGGATCAGTTGACCTTGGGGTCCAACTCGCCCTTGGCATAGCGGCCGGTCATGGCATCCAGGGACAGTGCCCTGATCTTGCTGGCGTTGCCGGTGGTGCCGAAGGCCTCGTAACGGTCCTTACAGATGCCCTTCATGGCCTTGATGGCGGCGATGAAATACTTGCGGGGATCGAACTCCTTGGTGTTCTCGGCCAGGACCTGGTGCCGCAGCCTGCCCGGTCACGCCGCACGCGCTCGCCGCTGGCGGTGCTTGCCGCGCCCGGGGCCTTCTCGACCTCGCCCGCCTCTTGACGCCAATCCTTGACCCCGGTGTAGCGGCGCGTACCGCCCTCCTGGCGGTACCAGGCGTGGAAGTGTCTGACGTTCCAGCCTTGATGCCGGGTTCGGTAGCGGTCCACCCGGGCCATCACCTCATCCACCGGCGCCTGGCGGTGCGAAACCGGCTCCAGCCGCTGGGTCGATCAGCCCGTGCAGACCCGCTTCCTCATCGCGGTCGACAGACCGGCGGAACGTCTGCCCGCACACCCCAGCCGCCGTGCCGCTGCTGCCTGTCGTAACCGACCTCCCTGCCAGCCGGCATACCCCTCTTCGCATCGCATCTGCCGAATCTCCTGTAGCCGTGCTGTTCGGGTCATCTCGCACCGCCTCGGATAGGAGATGAAACCGGATACCTCACGTGCTACCACTCCGGACAGGTTATCTGCTCTCTACAAGCCCCCATCATTGTCTTGACAAATATGAAATTCGTCAGTATTAGTGATTACGCCTGAACGAATTGTGAAAATAAACATAAGCGAACGAGGATGAAACAATGAATGTATTCAATCGACTGTTTCTAGTCGCGGCCCTTTCCGGTCTTGCCATGACGGGAAAGGTTGCCCTTGCTCAAGAAACCCCCACGGCCCCACCCTCTGGGGTCAAGCTGGTCGAGGCCAGCGAGGTCCAGGCGCTGCAGGCTCGGGGGGCCCTGATCCTGGATACCCGCAAGGCCGCGGAATATGCCGAGGGCTCTATCCAGGGCGCCCTTTCCGTCCCTTACGATCCGGAAAAGAGCGCGAAGGACGTGAATTTCGATCCCGCCCAGGACAAGTTCGACCTCGCCAAGTTGCCTGACAAGAATAAGGACCTCGTGGTCTTCTGCAATTCCGGTACCTGCTGGAAGTCTTACAAGGCCGCCATCGCCTTGGCCAAGGCGGGGTACACCAAGGTTTACTGGTATCGCAACGGTTTCCCGGACTGGAAGGCCCGCAAGCTGCCTGTCGAGTAATCAGGTCAGGGGGATAGGGGCCGCGTTGTGGCCCCATTCGTTAGTTGGAGGGAGGAGGAAACCATGATCTATACCAAAAAATCACCCGCCCTGTTGATCATTGGCCTGGTGATCCTGCTCTGGGGCGGGCTCAATGCCAGCGGCGCCATCGACGGCATGCAGAGCTGGCTGCAGAAGAGCGCCTACTCGGATCATCTGAAGATTAAGGAAAAATTCGACGCCGAACTGCGAGTGGCCAGCGAGATCGCCACCCAGGAAGGCAAGCCGGCGCCCCAGATGACCATGCCCAAGTCCAAGTTCGACGAGGCCAAGGCGCAGCAAATGCGGCTCAGCTACACCTTCGGCGGCATCGCCACGGTCCTCGGCCTGCTCATCCTGGCATGGCGGCCCCGGGAGGGCCATTTCGACTATTACCTCTCGATCTTCCCCGGGATGGCCTACATCCTGCTCATCGCCCTGATCGTGCGCTGGGGACTCGATCCCACCTTCGCCAACTGGGGCAAGGACGCCGAGCCGGCGCTGGGCTGGGACTTCGCCAAGATCTTCAATCTGAACTATGTGGTGCTGGGCATCGTCATCGGCATCATCATCGTCAATGTCTTCCGCATCCCCGATTGGGCCACCAACGGTGTCCGCACCGCGCGCTTCTTTCTCAAGACCGGCGTCATCCTGCTTGGCACCCTCTATAGCGCCGCCGAACTGGCGCAACTGGGCGGCCTGTCGGTGGTGATGATCGGCATCTTTGTCCTGGGTTCGGTGTGGCTGGTGCTGATCATGGGCAAGCGCATGCGGACCGACAATTCGATGACGGCGGTACTGGCCGCCGGCATGGGGGTCTGCGGTGTCTCCGCCACGGTGGCGGCCTCGCCGGTGGTCAATGCCAAGGCCTCGGAGATCGCCTATACCATCGGCACCATCCTGGTCTGGGGCGTGGCCTGCATGTTCATTTTCCCGACCATCGGCCATCTATTTGGTATGGGTCCGGTGCAGTTCGGCGCCTGGGCGGGTACCGGCATCCTCAACTCGGCGCAGGTTGCCGGCGCGGCCCTGGCCTTCGATCCCAACGGCATCGAGACCCTCAAGGTCGCCGAGATCTTCAATATCACCCGCGTGCTCTTTCTGCCCATCATCGTGCTCTGGCTGGCCGCCTGGTATGTCAAGCACGAGGTCGGTGCCCAGAAGGTGAATCTCGGCCAGGTCCTGATTGCCAAGTTTCCGGTGTTCGTGCTCGGTTTCATCCTCATGTTCCTGTTGTCCACCTTCGGCGCCTTCACGCCGTCGGGCCATTACCAGGGCAAGTACTTCAGCGCAGCGGAGGTCAAGGAAGACAAGTTGCTGCGCGACAAGGAAGTTAGGGCGCTCGATGCCGAGTTGGCGCGCCTCGGGGCAGCCGATGGCGCCAAGGCGCTGCAGGGTCACTTTACCGCCAAGGCCATCAATATCGGCCAGCGCCATGCCACGCCCGACGATGCCTATCAGGCGCTGCGGGACTTGATCGCCAGCCGGAAAATGACCAGCCGTGATCAGGAGACCCTACTGGCCGCGACGGCGAAGATGCCCGGTCTGGATGCCATCGCCAAGGGCGCCATCGAGAAGGCAAGCAAGGCCGCCTGGCACACCTCCAAGACCATTGCCGCCTTCCGGGAGTGGCTGGCCTGGCTGTTCTCCCTGGGCCTGATCGGTCTGGGCATGCAGATCACCGTCAAGGCCCTCCAGCAGGCCGGCGGCAAGCCACTGATCATCGGTGGCGTCGTCGGCACCCTCAAGGCGGTCGGTTCGCTGATCGTCGTCCTCTTGTTCGTCAAGGAATTTATCTGAGGAAAAGCCCATGTCCGAACAGAAATTCGAGCGCGGTACCAACCTGTCGATTTTCGTCACCGATCGCCGCGAAGACGTTGGCGCCTTGGTCTTCGCGTTGATCATCGCCATCGGCGTCACCTTGTTCGTTGGCTGGTAAGCCGCTCATCTACGCCCGCGCCCCGGCCACCCTGCTCCTCTGCCATCACGGCACCCCGGGGGCGGCGGCGGCCGAGGCGCTCGCCCACGAATTCGCCCTGCCCGGCGTCACGACCCTGGTGCACTGCCTGGTGGTGCCAGACCTCTGGGCCGGCATGCAAGGAGACGACTGGCTCAACAACGCCGCGACGCGCGATGTCTTTGGCGGCTATGTCGAAAACCTCCTGGAAGGGGATGCGCGGCGCGAACTGGCCGGGGTCGAGGAGCGCTGTCGTCGGCGCTGTGTCGCTTACCGCTCCGTGCTGCGCTACGGTGAGCCTGCCGCCATCGTGCTGGCGGTTGCCGCGGCGGAGCAGGCCGATCTCGTCGTCATCGGCCCGCCGCGCCGCAAGGGGGAGGAGGGCCTGCGCTCCCGCCTGGATCTGGAGAAGCTGGTGCGCGGGCTGCCCTGTCCCCTATTGGTTGCTACCCGGCCCTAGCCGGGCGGTGAAAGGGAACCCGCGATGGCGCCAGGGATGAACTTGGATCCTGATTATGACACTGACCATGATC
>JBATOB010000224.1:0-8611 GCA_049290655.1 Chromatiaceae bacterium
ATTATGTACCGTCGTTGCTTTCCATGTCGCTCGTTTTGGGCCAGGCGGGCGGGCATGTTCGCCAGCCGGTTAGCGCGCTCGGTTTCGACTTCGGGCCAGAACAGTGTCATTTGCCTGTCATCAGTCATGGGGGATTACCTCGGGATCGATTGTTGATCGTCCCCGAGTCACAACCGGATTCCGTCCGCTGCGAGCTTTGCAATGGCATCGCGCGCAAGCCACCCTTCAACAGAACTTGCGGTCATGGCCTTGCCCGCCATGCTAAAGAAGGCCAGCGCTTGGCGCCGTCCCTCTGGTCGCTGCCTGATGCCAGAGGAACAAAGCCGTAGCAGGCGTGCAGCCTGGCCGGATCTGGCTGGTGCTCGCGGGCCATACCCTCGAGCTTGCTGGCAGCCAGGCAGCGGCCCGAGGGGGCGAGGTTGCGGCAAGCCGTGCAGGTGATGCGATCATCCTGGGGTTGGGCGTAAGTGAAGGCTGCCGAGGGCAGGTCGGGCGTCGGGGCCTGGGGGTCATTGGCTGGGGTGGGCAGGGTGCGCAGATAGGCCATCAGGTCCGCTTTGTGCTCGCGCAGCAAGGGTGCCCATTGCGCCAGCAGGGGGCGGGGGCCGTGGGCGATGATCTGGTCATCCACCAGGGACAGGGTCAGTTCTTCGGCGCTGGCTTGGGTGAGGAGGTCGCGGGTGGTCAAATGACCATCTCCACCAGGTCATCATCGCCAGCGAGTGATGATGATCGCGCCGTGACAAATTCAGTCGGAGGGCTGGAAATAACCGGCGTAACCGGCGTAACCGGCGCGGCGGACCACGATTCCCGCCCGCGATTGCTGTCGCCGCGTTCGAACCGCAAGCCAGCGGCGATGCGGCCTTCATGCTTGCGTAGCCACCAGGCGAGGCGGCGGCAATTGATTTCCCCGCCCTTATCCTCGGCAATGTCGCGGATGGCCTCGTCGCCCAAGGTGAAGCGCAGGGTCTCGATGACCTTGAGGGTAAGCTGGCTGCGCAGGCGCAGGGGGCGCTCGACGGTGACCTTCCAATAGCCGAAGGCGGGGTTCTCGGGCGTCCCCTGGAAGTCGAGGAAGGTCTGGCTGATGCGCTGGATGTCCTCGGGCGAGAGCTCGCAGTTCTTCTTGCCGAGGTTCTTGGGCAGCGGCTTGAACCAGTGGCTGGCGTCGATAAGCTGCACTTGGCCCTGGCGGTGCGCGGGCTTGCGGTTGGACAGGACCTAGATATAGGTGGCGATGCCGGTGTTGTAGAAGAGGTTCAGCGGCAGGGCGACGATGGCCTCGAGCCAGTCGTTCTCGATCAGCCAGCGGCGGATGTTGCTCTCGCCCTGACCGGCGTCGCCGGTGAAGGGCGACGAGCCGTTGTGCACCTCGGCGATGCGGCTGCCGAGGGCGGAGGTCGCGTTCATCTTCGCGGCCATGTTGGCCAGAAACAGCACTGGCCGTCGCTGGAGCGGGTGACCAGCGGCAGCTCCTCGCCCTGGTGATCACCTCTCACCCATGAAAGGCCTCCGGGGAGGCCAGATAGGCCATTTCCTCGGCCGTGTTGGCTCGCCACAGGATGGCGTTGCGATGCGGAAAGCGGCCGAAGCGTTGGATCAGCCCCCGATGATGACGGGCGAAGCCCAAGGACTGCTCCAGCCCCGGCTGCTGGAACAGGCGCACCGATCGTTCCTGATCCGCCAGGGCCTCGCTGTGCATGAAGGGCATGAAGAGAAATACCTGCTGCTCGGGTAGCAGTGCTTGATCCAGCCCGCGGGCGATGGCTCTTTCCGCCAACTCCCGGGCCGGCGCCTCGGTGGAAAAGGCCTCGGGCCGACCCCGGAACATGTTGAGGGGGAACTGATCCAGGACAATCACCAGGGCCAAGGCTCCCTCGGGCGTGATCTCCCAAGCTGCCAGTTCGCCCGTCGCCGCGGACTGGTAGGTGGCCAGGAAGCGCCCGCGCAAGGTCTGGTCAAACTCCGTCGTCGCCGCGAACCAGAGCGGCCGGACGCTGGCGGAGAACCAGAAGGCCACCACCTCGGAGGCTGGGGCGACGGTTGTGGTCGATGGCATCGGTGTTTTCTCCCCGCGGGTTAGTGATCATCCAGGCCGAAACGGCCCCGTGACAGGGCTACTGTTGGAGTTTAATCGGAATTGACGTCTGGTTGGGGCGGGCCGCGGTTCACCAGGGAGGGCGCGGCCTGGCACGCGGGCAGAACTCCGGCCTGTCTTGCTCCCCCGCATTTCGCCAGGCCGCTGGCACCTACTCCCGCCGCAAGGCCTCGATGGGATCGAGCCGGGCGGCGCGGCGGGCGGGGAAGTAGCCGAAGAGGATGCCGACGGCGGCGGAGAAGAGGAAGGCGGTGAGGACGATGCCGCCGTTGAAGATGAAGGGGACCATGAGTAGGTCGGCTAGGGCGAGGGAGGCGCCTAGGGCGAGCAGGATGCCGAGGACCCCGCCCAAGGACGACAGGACGACCGCCTCGACCAGGAATTGCATCAGCACCTCCCGCTCCAGGGCGCCGATGGCCAGGCGGATGCCGATCTCCCGGGTGCGCTCGGTGACGGAGACCAGCATGATGTTCATGATGCCGATGCCGCCCACCAGCAGGCTCACGGCGGCCACGGCGCTGAGCAGGGTGGTCAGGACCTGGGTGGTCCCCGTCAGCATCTTGGTGAGTTCCTTCATATCGTTGACGCCGAAGTTGTCCTGCTCCGTGGGGTCGATCTTGCGGCGCTCGCGCAGCAGGCGTTCCATGTCCGCCCTGGCCCGCTCGGTGGATTCGTCCTCCCGGATCGAGACCTGGATCAGGGTCACGTCCTGATTGCCGGCGATGCGCCGCTGGAAGGCCCGCAGGGGCATGAGGATCAGGTCATCCTGATCCCGGCCCATGCTGCTCTGGCCCTTGGCGGCGAGCAAGCCGATGACCTTGCAGGAGATCGTCTTGATACGCAGATTCTCGCCGATGGGGTCCTGCTCGCCGAAGAGTTCCTTGCTGACCGTGGCGCCAATCAGGCACAGCGCCTGGCCCGCGCGCAATTCGCCCTCCGTGAAGGGGCGGCCCCGTTCCAGGGGCCAGTTACGGACATCGAGATAGCGGTTGTCGGTGCCGGTGACGGAGGTGGACCAACTGTGGTTGCCGGCGATGGCGGTGGCGGTTTGGCTGGCGGAGGGCGCCAGGACGCGGATACCGGGGATATCGCGCTGGAGGGCGATGGCATCCTCGATCTTGAAGGGCGGGACGCCGATGCCGGAGCCGGGACCCATGCTCTGGCCCATGCGGATCATGAGCAGATTGGTGCCCATGGACTCGATCTGGGACGAGACCGAGCGAGTGGCTCCGCCCCCCAGGGTGACCATGATGATAACCGCCGCCACGCCGATGACCACCCCCAGGATGGTCAGGATGGAGCGCAGGACGTTGCGGCGGATCTCCCGCAGGGCGAGGAGCAGGGCGTTCCAGAGCATCAGGCGGTCTCCTCTTGATGAGCCCCGGCGCCGGTAGTGGTCCGAGGGCCGCCGAGGACGTCGTCGGTCACCCGGCCATCGCGGAAATGGATGACGCGGTGGGCGTACTCGGCCATTTCCGACTCATGGGTGACCATGAGGATGGTGATGCCCCGGTCCCGGTTGAGCCAGGTCAGCAGGTCCATGATCTCGTGACTGCGGGCGCTGTCCAGGTTACCAGTGGGCTCGTCCGCCAGCAGCAGGCTGGGCTGGGTGACGATGGCGCGGGCGATGGCGACGCGCTGCTGTTGGCCACCGGATAACTCGCCCGGGGTGTGGGTCTCCCAGCCGGTGAGGCCGACCAGGGCCAGGGCCGCCGCCGCCTGGGCGTGGCGCTGGCCGCTGGGAATGCGGCGGTAGATGAGGGGTAGCTCCACGTTCTCCAGGGCCGAGGTGCGATTGAGGAGATTGAAGCCCTGGAAGACGAAACCCAGGTAGTCGCGCCGCAACCGGGCGCGCTGGTCCCGACTCAGGGTCTCGACGCCCACGCCGCGAAAGCGGTAGGAGCCGGCGCTGGGGGTATCCAGACAGCCCAGGATGTTCATGGCGGTGGACTTGCCCGAACCGCTCGGGCCCATGACCGCGACGAATTCCCCCTCGCGGATCTGGAGGTCAACGGCATCCAGGGCGCGCACGGCCGCCGTGCCGGCACCGTACACCTTGGATACCTGGCGGAATTCGAGCAGGATGGGGGCGGGCGCGGCCTGGGGTTGGGTTTGGGCGCCTGGCGTGGGTGCCCCGGTCTGGGTCATGGCTTGGCTCCCGTCCGCTCCAGGTCCACCAGGACCTGAGTCCCCGGCTCCAGGCTGCCGTCCAGGATCTCCGTCAGGGTGCCATCGGTGGCCCCGCTTTTGACCGCCACCGCCGTCGGGACGCCCTCCTTCAAGATCCAGACCTGGGAGCCCTTGCCGGTGGTGGCGTCCTTGCCCCCGTTGCGGCGGCTGGAGGGGGGACGGCTGGGTAGCAGCATCCCGACCAGGCCGCGACTATCCTCCTTGGTTGCCTTGGACGCGGGCGGGGTGAAACGCAAGGCCCCGTTGGGCACCAGCACCGCGTCCTTGACCTCGCGAGCTATGATCTCGGCGGTGGCGGTCATGCCGGGGCGCAGGGAGAGGTCTCGGTTGTCCAGGGACAGCAGGGCGGCATAGGTCACCACCCCATTGATGGTCTCCGGGGCGTAGCGTACCTGGGTGATGATCGCCGGAAAGCGGCGGTTGGGATAGGCATCCACGGTGAACTCCGCCTTCAGGCCGGCCTTGATCTGGCCCACGTCGGCCTCGTCCACGGCGACATTCAGCTCCATCTGGGTCAGGTCCTCGGCCAGGGTGAAGAGCACCGGGGTCTGGAGCGAGGCCGCCACCGTCTGGCCCGGTTCGACCTGGCGCTTGAGCACGGTGCCGTCGATGGGGGACCGAATCTCGGACTTCTCCAGGGTGCGGTTGTCGGCGTCGAGTTGGGCCTGGGCCTGCTCGACCTTGGCCCGGGCCACCGCCAGGGCGGCCTCGGCGCGGCCAGCGGCGGCGGTGGCGGTGTCGAGCTCCTCGGGGGAGGAGAGGCGCTTGGCGATCAGGTCTCGGGTGCGGCGGAGCTTGCTCGCGGTCTCGGTGACGGTGACCTGGGCCTCGGTAACGCTGGCCTGGGCCAGCAGAAGAGCGGCCTGGGACTGGCGCTGCTTGGCCTGGAAGGTGTCCGGGTCGAGACGGGCCAGGACCTGGCCTTGGGTGACGCGGTCGTTGAAGTCCACGGTGACCTGGTCGATGGTACCCGAGACCTCGGTACCCACATCCACCTGAGTCACCGGCTGCAATTGCCCGGTGGCGGTAACCTTGACCGTCAGGTCGCCCCGTTCGACGACCGCGGTTTTGAAGCGCGGACTCTCCTGGGTGGGGCCTTGGACCAGAAACCAGGCGGCCCCCGCCACCGCCAGCAGCCCGAGACCCGCGAGCCAATACCAGGCCCGCCGCCGGGGGGGCGGATCGGCCAGGCCGAGGTGGGCGGCAACCGCGCCCGAGGAGTCCTGGGCGACCTCGGCCGAGGGTTTGTCCGTGGTTATCATGAGCATCGGCATCCTTGAGGTTGGCGTGGTGCCAAGGTAAGGCGGAAGAAGGGGGATCGAAAGCCATGATGAGGGAAAAACCGTGGATTTCGATCGCCCGCCGCCCCGGGCCTAGCCCGCCAAGGCCAGGCGCTTGACCGCGCCGAAGTCGGTCTTGCCGCTGCCGAGCTTGGGGATGGCGTCCACCCGGCGTACCTCGGCGGGGATACTCAGGGGGTTGACGCCGGCGGCGAGCAGGGCGCGGCGCAGGGCCTCGGCATCCAGGTCCGCCGCCGCCAGCAGCAGGATTTGCTCGCCCTTACGTTCGTCCGGAATGTTGACCGCCGCCAGTTCCAGCTCCGGCTCGGCCAGGACGCGGCGGACCTGTTCCTCCACCGCCCCCAGGCTGATCATCTCGCCGCCTACCTTGGCGAAGCGCGAGTAGCGGTCCACGATGGTCAGGAAGCCGTCCGCGTCCAGGTGGCCCTTGTCACCCGTTTTGTACCAGCGCATGCCATCCAGCTCCACGACCACCGCCGCGGTCTTCTCCGGGTCTTGGAGATAACCCTTCATGACCTGGACCCCGCCGATGAGGATGAGCCCGTCCTCGCCCGGGTTCAGGATCTCCAGGGTGGCCGGGTCCACGATCCGGAAGCTGGTGCCCGGCAAGGGCAGGCCCACGGTATCAGTGCGGGAGCCGATCTGAATCTTCCAGTTATCCGTATCCAGGGTGTCCGGGACATTGACGCTCGCCACCGGCGTGGTCTCGGTGGCCCCATAACCCTCGTAGAGAGACTTCTGGAATTTGAGCATGAAGGCCTCGCGGACGTCCGGGGCCAGGCGCTCGGCCCCCGCCACCACCAGCCGCAGGGAGTCCAGCATGAGGGGGTGGACCTTGCGGTTTTTGGTGTAAAGCCGCAGGAAGGTGGAGGTGCCGAATAGCACGGTGGCCCGATAGCGGGCCATGGCCTTGGCGCTGCCGAAGGCATCGGTCGGGTCCGGGTGGCAGACCATGGGGATGCCCTCCACCAGAGGCAGGAAGGTGGTGACGGTGAGGCCGAAGGCGTGGAAGGGGGGCAGATTGGCCATGACGATATCGTTGGCCCGGGTGTTGAGCAGGTCCGAGATCTGGCGAATATTGGCCATGATATTCCGATGGGTCAGCTCCACGCCCTTGGGGGTGCCCTCGCTACCGCTGGAGAAGAGGATGGCGGCGGTGTCCCCCGGTCGGGTGCGGCGTCCGAAGAGGGTGAAGAGGGCGCTGGCCGGGAGCAGGGCGGCCAGGATGAGCATCCCCAGGGAGGCGGCCTTGCCGATGTCGGCCCGCATGGCCTCCATGGGGTGGAGGCTGACCTCGCCCAGAGCGGCGTCAAGGTCGATGCCGCGGGCGGCGAGCCGGGTCAGGAAGCGGTCCGCCGTGATGACGTGACGGATGCCGGCGCTGGCGATGGCGGCGCGCAGGGACTCGGGGTGGGTGGTGTAGTTGAGGTTCACTACCTGCTTGCCGGCCATGAGCCCCGCCAGGTTGGCGATGGCGCAGGCCCCGCTGGCGGGGAGCAGGATGCCGAGGGCGGGCTCCGGGGCCAGGCGGTGGATACGCCGGGTGAAGAGCAGGACGGCGGCGATGAGCCGCCGGTTCGTCAGGTGGGTGCCGCTGGATTCGATCACCGTCACCTGGCCGGGGGCCCGCTTGGCCGTGCGCAGCCAGCTTGCCGGCAGGGTGGGCAAGCCCCGGACATAGTCCTCCCAGGTCGTGACGGACAATTCGAAGACCGCCTGCTTGACCTGCTCGGCACCGGACGCCAGGGGCAGGGGTGCCCCGAAGGCGACCACCACCTCTCTTAAACGCCCCTCCTCGCGGCTTCGGCGGAGCGTGGCGGTGGCGTAGGAGAACCAGCTACCCCACAAGCCACGCAGGTAAAAGGGCACGAGGACCGCGCCGGTCCCCGCCGCGACCTGGCGCGCCGAGAGCTCGAAGCCGCGCTTGAACTCGGAGACCTGGCCGTTTTTGCTGATGGTCCCCTCGGGGAAGATGCACACCACCTCGCCCGCCTCCAGCAGCCGGGCCAGGGTGGCGATGGCGTGGCGGCTGCTACCGCGGGAGATGGGCACCACCTCGAAGAAGTCCAGGAAACGCTTCAGGTACCACCGCTCATAGATCTCCCGTTCCATGACGAAGCGCACCGGGCGCGGGCAGGCCATCTGCACCAGTGCCCAGTCCAGCCAACTGATGTGGTTGCCCAGCAGCATGACCCCACCTTGGGCCGGCAGCCTGTCGAGGCCGAGGACCTTGAGCCGGAAGCGGGTGGCCACCAGGTGCCGAATGAGGAAACGTACCAGGGACTGGGGGAGTTGGTAGAGGGTATAGAGGGCCCCGACCAGGGCCACCAGGGCGAGTCCGAGGATGAGGCCGACGTCGCCGATCTCGACATAGGCGGCGGCGACCGTGATGCCCAGGAAGGCCAGCATCCAGATGTTCTGAATGAAGTTATTGGCGGCCAACACCCGGCCCAGGCCCTGCGCGCCGGCGTTAAACTGGATCAGGGCATTGAGGGGCACCAGGAAGAAGCCGCCCAGGACGCCGATCATGAGGAAATTGAGGGCGTGGGCCCAGGAGGACTGAAGGCCGGGGACCAGGAAGAGGGCGATGGCGATGCCAATGGCCCCCACCGGGATCAGGGCCGTCTCGATGTAGTCGCGCGAGACCTTGCCGGCGATGATGGAGCCCAGGATGATGCCGAGACCGGAGCAGGCCAGCAGGCCCTGAATGACCACGGTGTTGGTCTCCCCCAGCGTTTCCTTGGCGAAGGCCGGGAAGACCGCCAGGATGACCTGGGAGATGGACCAGAAGACGCTGAGGCCGATGATGGAGAGCCAGATCACCCGGTTGCTGGAGGCCGCATGGAGGTTGTCCCGCAGGTAGCGGCCGCGGCGGTACTGGGCCCAATCAAAGATGATCTTGTCCACGGCGTGCTTCTGGGGCAGGCGGTAGGACAGGCCCGCCTCGGCCAGGGAGGCCAGGACCAGCAGCCAACCCAGGGGGGCGATCAGGTGCATGACCTCTCCCGGGTTGGAGTAGGCC
>JBATOB010000225.1:0-10909 GCA_049290655.1 Chromatiaceae bacterium
ATACACCCCTGTAGGCTTGACGACAACATCCCTGCTGTCGACACCCCCGCCAGCCACCAGCCGATCCGGAGGTATAAACGCCTAGACCGGCCTCAGCAAGCGCGTGGTAACCCCCACCGTCAGCCTATGATGGCCGCCCCCGCGAATCACGCCCCGCAGCGGCGCAACATCGCCATAATCCCGGCCGACCGCCAGGCGAACATGGCCGCTCGCGGGCACCAGATCATTGGTTGGATCCAGGTCCAGCCAACCATCGGCGGGTACACCCGGCGTACCTGGCGCATAAATCTGCACCCAGGCATGCGAGGCGTCAGCCCCGACGAAGACGGGACCATCCCCGGAACTGGTGCGTAGGTAGCCGCTGACATAGCGGGCGGGCAGCCCCAGCATGCGGAGGGAACCCGCCATCAGGTGCGCGAAGTCCTGGCACACCCCCCGGCGTTGGGCAAAGACCTCTTCCAGGGGCGTGTCTATCTCGGTGCTGCGGGCCTCGTACTGGAAATCGGCATGGATGCGATGCATCAGGTCCAGCGCGGCCTCCGCCACCGGCCGGCCGGGGGTAAAGGAGGGCAGCGCGTACTCACGCAGTCCCTCCAACCGCGGCACATAGGGGGAGGGTTGCACGAACTCCACCGCTGGATCGAAGGGCGCGCGCGCGACGTAACGCAAACGATCGCGCACCCGCCGCCAATCGGGCGCGGCCTCGGGCTGGAGCAACCCAAAGCGCGGCGACACCTTCAGCCGGGCATGGGCTCGCACCCGCAAGACCCGGTGGGCTTGCTGGAGCGTGAAGTGACTACAGGCGTTACCAAACACATCGGTGCCATCGCGGCATTGGGCGGGGGCTGGGTCCAGGTCCAAAGCGTAAGTGATCAGCACCTGGTGGGCGTCGGTCAGGGGTCGCAGATAGGCGAGGTGATGGGCGAGAGAGACCGGAGCCTCGTACTCATAGCAAGTCTCATGCAGGACATCCAACTCTACGGGCACAGGATCACCCCCGGCTGGCCTGGACCCGCTAGTCTCGGGGATGAGGTCCACTTGGCTCATGTGTGCCGCACCTGATCCGGGCCGTCCGCCAGCGCGAAATAGCGATGGCCAATCTCCTCGCCCAGGGACAGGGCCAAGCGGTTCAGACGCCGGGCCACTTCAAGCAAGATCTTGACCAGACCGGCGTCGTCAAGATCGCGCAGGTCCCGCAACGCAAACCCCACCCCCGCCCGTGGCAGCCACGACTGCATGGGTGCGAGGATACCGGGAAGCTTCGCCAGTTCGGTCCGCAACCGCCGCAGCACCCCCGCGAAGGCCCGCGGGTTGGTGTCATCCAGCACCAGCAGATCCACTAAGGCCAGCAAGTCTTCATGCCGCTGATAACGAGCACGGTAAGTGATGGTACTGTCGAAAAGATCCAGCAGGGCTTCCACGCCATCCGCGCCACCCAGGGCGCCGGCTTCCAGGAAGTCATCCAGGCACTGGGTGAGGCCAACCAACCGCTCCAAGAGGCGACCCACGGTGAGGAACCGCCAGCCATGATCGCGGATCATGCGGTCGGACTGGGCTCCAGTGGCCGCCGCCAGTTGCAACGCCAGCCGATCCAGGGCCGGGGGCACCCGCGCCCTCGCGGGCAGGTCCCCACCGGATAGGGCGAGTGACGAGGTGAAGGAGGCGCGCATCGTCCGAATCAGGCCCCACTGCTCGGGCGATAGCCGGTCACGCAAGGCATGGGAGGTGCGCTCTAGGGAGCCCAGGTAAAAGGCAATGCTGAAGGCATCCTTGTCATCGGCCAGGCCCGCCAGCAGGGCCCGTTCGTAGAGCCGGGGGGCCTTCACCAAGGGGGGTACTCCCGGGGGCACCAGGCCGGCACGCCCCCCCTGCATCGACAAGGCGCGGGGCAAGGCCCCGCGGGTCATGCCATCGGTGGCGGTCAGGCGCAGCGTGGCGCGGGCGAGGCGGACCAAATGCTCGGTACGTTCCGTATAGCGTCCCAGCCAGAAGAGATTCTCACCCGTGCGGCTACTGACGGGGCGACGCCGCCCCTGCACATCGTCCACGGACAGCCGACCGGGCAGCAGGGAAAAGTGATCCACCGGCCCGTCGGTCAGGACCCAGGTATCCAAACTGGTGCCGCCGCGTTGCATCGAGACGCTGGCCTCCGCGCCTTTGGCGACGCGCGTCATGCCACCTGGCAACAACTGCCAGCGCCCTTGGCCATCGGCGATGGCATAGACACGCAACAATGCCGGACGTGGCGTCAGGGTGCCATCATCCCAGATGGGTGCGCGCGAGAAAGACAGGCGGCTCTGCACCGTCCAGGCATCCGGATCCAGGTCGACACCTGCCTGGTCGGGAGCGAAAACCTTGGATGTCCTGCCGGCCTCCGGGAAGGTACTGCGCAGCAGCTTGCCCTCCAGGCGCCCCTTGACATCGGCCCAGGCCGCAGGCTCGCCGCACCACCAGGTCGGCAAGGAAGGCATCAACAACTTCTGCCCCAGAATCTGCCGCGCGATGCCGGGCAGAAAGCCCTGGATGGCCGGCGACTCCAGGAAGGCACTGCCCAAGGCATTGGCCATCACGATATGGCCGGCGCGAGCGGCATCCACCAGGCCAGGGACCCCCAGCGCCGAGTCCGGACGCAATACCAGCGGGTCGCACCAGTCGTCATCCACGCGGCGGAGCACACCGTGCACGGGTTCCAATCCCTCCACGGTCTTCAGGTAGAGGCGCTCACCACGCACGGTAAGGTCCCCGCCCTCGACCAGGGGCAGGCCCAGGTAGCGCGCCAGGTAGGCCTGCTCGAACCAGGTCTCGCTATAGGGCCCCGGCGTGAGGAGCACGATGCGGGGCGTGTGACCACCGGCGGCCTCGCGAGCGGGTCCCTCCAGCGCATTCAGCAACCGCTGGTAGCTGCTGGCGATGTGCTGCACCCGCATCTCCCGAAAGATGTCGGGAAATTGCGCCGATACCAACAAGCGATTGTGCAATACGTATCCCAGGCCCGGGGGCCCTTGGGTACGTTGGGCGACGACCCACCAGCCGCCATCGGGCCCGCGGGCGATATCAAAGGCCACGATCAGCAGTCGTTGGCCACCTGCGGGCCGCGCCCCGTGCATGGCGCGCACATAGCCTGGATGGCGTAACAGCAGAGCGGGGGGCAAGAGGCCCTTGTGCAAGAGTTGCCGCGCCCCATAGAGGTCCGCCAGCACTGCCTCCAACAACTCAGCCCGCTGCACGAGACCGGGCTCGATTTCCGCCCAGTCTTTAGGCTCGATCAATAGCGGCAGCAGTTCCAGCGACCAAGGGCGCGTCGCCACGCCATCGGCCCCAAAGACGTTATGGGTAACCCCATCCCGCTGAATCTGCTCATGGATCTGGGCCAGGCGGCGGTCCAGATCCGCCGTCGGGCCGAGGCCTGCCGACGGGGCGGGCAGCAGGCCCAGGAATCGTGACCAAATGGGTCGCGGGACCCCATTCGGTAGGCGCAGTTCATCCCAGACCCCCTCCTCGACCGGTGGCGCGGGCAGCAGGTCACCGACCGCCGGCTCTTCGGGCGCGAGTGCCCCCGCGGTTGCCAGGGGCAAGGGGCTGTTGCTCGGGTGTGGCAAGGCCCGTCAGCGCCGGTGGCGCAGGTCTAGGGTGAAGGGGAACTCAAGGCTGGGGCGCGCCGGTTCAACCTTTAAGGTGCCAGGGGTGTGGCCAAAACGGAAGAAGCGACCCAGGCGCCGGCTTTCCGCCTCGTAGGCGTTCACCGGGAAGGTCTCGTAGCTGAGCCCGCCAGGGTGTGCTACATGGTATTGGCACCCACCAAGGGAACGCCCTAGCCAGTTGTCGACGATATCCAGGGTCAGGGGGGCGTGGATGCCGATCGTGGGATGAAGGGCGGATGAGGGTTGCCAGGCGCGATAGCGCACCCCGCAGACGTATTCGCCGGCGCGGCCGGTCGGCTGCAGCGGCGCCGCCCGGCCATTGACCGCGATCACATGGCGGTTGTCGTTAAGCCCCGTAACCTTGAGTTCCAGTCGCTCCAGGGATGAGTCGACGAAGCGCACCGTGCCGCCACCGGAGTCCTCTTCGCCCATCACATGCCAGGGCTCGAGGGCGCTCCGCAGCGTCAGGCCGATCCCCCAGCTTGATACCTCGCCCATCACCGGGAAGCGGAACTCGAAGTGTGGCGCGAACCAGGCCCTGTCAAAGGCAAAACCCGCCTGCCGCAGCTCGACTATGACGTCGTCAAAGTCCATCTGGATAAAGGTAGGCAAGAGAAAGCGGTCATGCAGACTGGTACCCCAGCGCGTCAGGCGGGTGGCGATGCCACCCCGGTAGGGCTCGCGCCAGAACCAGGCCAGGAGGGCACGTAATAACAGTTGCTGCGCCAGGCTCATCCGGGCATGGGGCGGCATTTCGAAGGCACGCATCTCCAGAAGGCCCAGGCGTCCGGTGGGTCCATCCGGCGAATAGAGCTTGTCGATACAAAACTCGCTGCGGTGGGTATTGCCCGAGGCATCGATCAACAGGTTGCGTAGCGACCGGTCCACGAGCCAAGGGGGCGTAATGCCGGCCGCACCGCCGGCGGGGACCATCCGCCGCTCCAGCTCGTCGAGCGCGATCTCGATTTCGTACACCTGATCGTTGCGCGCCTCGTCGATGCGCGGCGCCTGACTCGTCGGGCCGATGAAGAGGCCGCTGAAGAGATAGCTCAGGGCGGGATGGTTGTGCCAGTAGGTCACCAGGCTCGCCAGCAGGTCCGGCCGGCGCAGGAAGGGACTGTCGGCGGGCGTGGCGCCGCCCAGCACGAAATGGTTGCCGCCGCCCGTGCCCGTGTGCCGGCCGTCCAGCATGAACTTCTCGGTGGAGAGCCGCGACTGATGAGCGGCCTCGTAGAGAAACTCGGTGTGATCGACGAGTTCTCCCCAGTTGTGCGCCGGGTGGATATTGACCTCGATCACGCCGGGGTCCGGGGTGACCTGCAGCAACTTGAGACGCGGATCGCGCGGCGGCGGATAGCCTTCCAGGACCACCTTTACGTCCAGCTCGGCGGCCGTTACCTCGATGGCCGTGACTAATTCCAGGTAGTCCTCCAGATGTTCGAGGGGCGGCATGAAGACAAACATCACAGCGCTCTTGCCGCCATGCTCCATCTCGGCCTTGGTGCCGTTGGCACGCTGGGGATCGCGCACCTCGACGCAGAGGGCGGTGCGAATGATCCAGCCCGCCGACTGGTGAGGTGCCGGCAGGGTGTCTGGTGTCTCCGCACGCGGGGTAGTGGCATGGTGCGGGGAGGCGCGGCCATCGCCGGCTATCGCACCAGCGTCCTCAACCTCATCCCCGATCCCGGCATATCCCGGCATCTCTTGACCTTGCAGGGCGACGGCACCGCCCTCGGCAAAGCCGTACCCTGGATGGCGGGCGTCATAGCGAATCTGGGATCTGAGGACCGCGGCACTGGGCAAGGGGGTGGTGGGCGCGAAGGGGTCCTGCGCTATCGAAAAGGGCTGGTCCTCGGTTCTGGCCCACGGCAGGGAGTCGAGCGGCAACCGATACCCCATCGGCGAATCGCCGGGGATCAGATAGAGGCGATCATCACGGGGAAACCAGGGCCCGCTGATCCAGCTTGGCCCGGCTTCACCCGCGATCAACTCGCGCTTGAGAGGCAGCAGGTAGCCCACCACACTGTCCAGCCCCTGGTCAAAGATACGCCGCAGACGCACGCGCTCGAGCTCATCCTCGATCTTGGAGTCAAAGGGATCGACATTGATCGGCAGCCGGCGCTCGCGCCACAGGTAGTACCAGGTATCCTCATAGCCAGTCTGAACATATTGGGTGTCGAGGTCAAGGCGACGCGTCAAGGCCATGATGAAGGCCTTGGCATCGGCGGCGGTATAACGATGGGTATGGCGCTCGTCGGCCAGCAGCTCGGGGTTATGCCAGCAGGGCTGGCCATCGGCGCGCCAGCAGATTGACAGCGCCCACCGCGGGAGTTGCTCCCCCGGATACCATTTACCTTGGCCGAAATGCAAGAAGCCACCGGGTGCATAACGCCTCATCAGCCGGTGTAACAGCTCGGTAGCCAGGCCCCGCTTGGTAGGGCCCAGGGCATCCGTATTCCATTCGGCGCCATCCCGGTCCTCCACCGCCACAAAGGTCGGTTCGCCACCCATGGTCAGCCGCACGTCACCCGCCACCAGTTCGGTGTCCACGGCATGGCCAAGCGCCAAGATCTTCTCCCACTGCTCGTCGGTATAGGGCTGGGTCACGCGAGGGGACTCGTGGATGCGCCTGACCTGCATCTGGTGGGAGAACTCGACTTTGCACTCATCCACCACCCCGGATACCGGGGCGGCCGTCGCTGGCTCGGGGGTGCATGCCACCGGAATGTGCCCCTCCCCCGCCAGCAAGCCAGAGGTCGGATCCAGACCAACCCAGCCGGCCCCCGGCAGATAGACCTCGCACCAGGCGTGCAGATCGGTAAAATCGCTCTCGGCCCCGGAGGGACCATCGAGAGACTTGACGTCGGGCTTAAGCTGGATGAGATAGCCGGAGACGAAGCGCGCGGCCAGGCCCATGTGGCGCAGCGTCTGTACCAGCAGCCAGGCGGAATCCCGGCAGGACCCGGAGCCATGGGCCAGAGTCACCTCGGGCGCCTGCACCCCGGGCTCCAGGCGGATCAAATAGGTGATATCCCGTTGCAGGCGCTGGTTTAACTCTACCAGGAAGTCAATCGTACGTACCTCATCGCGCGGGATGCTGGCCACAAAGGCCTTGAAGCACGGCGTCAGTTCACCCTTGACCAGATAGGGCAGCAGATCGTGCTCCAGTTCCGGGGCATAACGGAAGGGATAGCGCTCCGCCTCCGGTTCCAGGAAGAAGTCGAAGGGGTTGTAGACCGACATCTCGGCCACCAGGTCCACCGTGACCTTGAATTCCTGGGTGCGATCGGGAAATACAAGCCGGGCCAGGTAGTTGGAAAAAGGGTCCTGCTGCCAGTTGATGAAGTGCCCCGCCGGCTCGACGCGCAGGGAATAGCTCAGGATGGGCGTGCGGCAGTGGGGCGCCGGTCTCAGACGCACGATCTGGGGCGACAGGGACGCCAAACGGTCGTAACGGTAGTGCGTGACGTGATTGAGCGCGACATGAATGGACAATTGATTCTCCCGAACAGGCAGGCAAGGGACCCACAAAGATTTATTGTGCAAGGTCCGGGCCATCGCAGTGGCACGCACCCGCCCGCACAACCAGAATGGATGCCGCCCAGCCTGGTTGCGTAACGGGCCCCCGCATCGCCCCACAAAGTGAACCTGCTTGCACGCTTTTAGGGCGTGACCTCCCTGAATACCGCCTCACTTGGTGCGACCCGGGATAGATGCCTTGCAACTCTTGTTGCCAGCGCGGCACCGAGGCCACGCCGACCCC
The DNA here is from genome assembly GCA_049290655.1 of Chromatiaceae bacterium. Lineage (GTDB taxonomy): Bacteria > Pseudomonadota > Gammaproteobacteria > Chromatiales > Chromatiaceae > M0108. The sequence goes on from JBATOB010000225.1 coordinate 7,405, forward strand.
CCTCATCCCTTGCCGATCGACAGTACCACCTCCCGATCCCACATCTTGGCACCCCTCTTGCTTGGAACTGTTCAAGAGGGTAAAAACCCCCGGTAATTAAGACTACTGAGAGGGAATAGCGCCATGGCTATTGATTGGAATCTCTACGACCCCAAGGGGGGCTATGACGAACTCATCGGCTCCCCGGGTATCCCTCGCCCCTCCGCGACCAACCTGACCGCCTGGCTGCGCTCCCTGTCGGACGAGGAGCTGCAAATGCGCAAGCTCGATGCGGAGCTGGCGATTATCGACAAGGGTGTCACCTTCACCGTCTATAGCGATGGCGAGAATATCGACCGGGCCTGGCCCTTCGACATCATTCCGCGCGTACTGCCCCTCGGTGAGTGGCGGGGGGTCGAGGCCGGCCTCAAACAGCGCCTCAAGGCCCTCAACCTCTTCATCGACGACCTCTACCACGACCAAAAGGTGCTGGATGATGGCGTGGTGCCCAGGGAACTTATCGCGAATTCCAAGGGCTTTCGCCAGGAATGCGTCGGCATCCACCCCGCCCACAGCGTCTGGGCCCACATCTGCGGCAGCGACCTGGTGCGGGATGCCGACGGCATCCTCTATGTCCTGGAAGATAACTTGCGGGTGCCTTCGGGCGTCTCCTACATGATTGAAAACCGGGAGGTCACCAAGCGGGTACTTCCGGAACTCTTTGAGAATACCAACATTCTGCCCGTCGATGACTATCCCGACCGGCTGCTGGAGATGCTCCAATCCATCTCTCCCGCCAAGGGCCCCCGCCACCAGGTCGCCGTGCTCACCCCCGGCATCTACAACTCGGCCTACTTCGAGCACGCCTTCCTGGCTCGCAGCATGGGCGCCCAACTGGTGGAGGGGGCCGACCTGCGCGTGGATCAGGACGACTACGTTTATATGCAGACCATTCAGGGCATGACGCGGGTGGACGTCATCTACCGGCGCGTGGATGATCTCTTCCTGGACCCGGAGGTTTTCAACCCCGCCTCGGTGCTGGGTGTTCCTGGTCTGATGCGGGCCTGGCGCCAGGGCAAGGTCGCCCTGGCTAATGCCCCGGGCTGCGGGGTGGCGGATGACAAGGTCATCTACTCCTACGTCCCCGATATCATCCGCTATTACCTGGCGGAGGAACCCCTCCTGCCCAACGTGCCGACCTTCCGCTGCCACGTCAAGGCGGAACGGGACCAGGTTCTGGCGAACCTGGAGACCATGGTGGTCAAGCCCGCCAACGAATCCGGAGGCTATGGTATGCTCGTTGGACCTCAATCCACGGCCCGGGAGCGCGAGGAGTTTGCCGTCTTGCTGCGGGCCAATCCTCGCAATTACATCGGTCAGCCCGCGCTAAAACTCTCCACGGCGCCGACACTCTGTGATGGCGCCCTGGAGCCGCGACATCTGGATTTGCGGCCCTTCATCCTCCAGGGACGTGATATTCACGTCACCGCTGGCGGCCTGACGCGGGTGGCGATGAAAAGGGGTTCCCTAGTGGTCAATTCATCCCAGGGTGGTGGCAGTAAGGACACCTGGGTCGTCGATAGCGAGATAGCCTGATGCTCTCCCGAGTTGCTGAACGCATTTATTGGCTGGCGCGTTACCTAGAACGCGCCGAAAACACGGCGCGCTTGGTCAGTACCTACCATTTTCTGTTGATGGACCTGCCGCGAGGCGCCCAGTTGGGCTGGCAGGCCTTGCCCGTCATTACCGGCGGACAGGAACTCTTCGCGGAGCACTATCTGCGCCAGGATGAACGCAATACGGTCAAGTTCCTCCTCGCGGATGCCTTCAACCCAAGCTCTCTGATCAATTCCATCGCCTGGGCACGGGAGAACTGCCGCACTTCCCGCGAAGAACTACCGGGTGCGGCCTGGGAACAGATCAACGAGTTCCACCTCTTCGTCGCCGACCAGGTGATGGAGGCCCTGCCCCGCCGCGGCCGCTTCGTTTTCCTGACCGGGGTCATCCGCCGCTGCCAGCAACTGACCGGACTGCTCCACGGCGTCATGAGCCGCGGTCACGCCTACGAGTTCATCGATCTGGGCCGTTACCTGGAGCGGGCCGACATGACCTCCCGCGTCATCGATATCGGCACCCAGAGCCACCCCTTGAGCTATCAGTCCCGGGACGAGACGGGCAAGATCGATGTCCATGTTTGGACCAGCATCCTGCGCGCCCTCTCGGCCTATCAGATGTACCGCAAGGACCTGCGGATTGCCGTCAACGATACCGATGTCGCCGTTTACCTGCTCCATGATGGCAACTTCCCCCGCTCTATCCGCCACTGCCTGGACGAGGCCGAGTCCTGCCTGGGGAATTTGCCTCTGCATGGGGATATGCTCCGCCGGGTCCGAGCGGCGCGCCAATACCTCTATGATATCAAACCCCTTGAGTTGGATGGCCCTGGCCTACATCAAGGGCTCGATGCCCTGCAAATAGGCATATCCACCATCCACGAAGGCATCCGCAAGACCTGGTTCACGCACTTACACCAGGCCGAGAATCCAGACAGTCCAGACCTCATGCGCCAGGTGGCCGGCCAGACGCCTCCAGCCTGAAGAGTGGCAGGGCGGCTATGGCGAGGCGGATATTCTCCGCCCAACTGGCCCGCAGGGCGTTGAGATAGGGGTCATGCTCGTCCAGGCGGCGGTACATCCTGAGCACCAGGGAATCACGTTCGTAGAGCAGCAATTCCACCGGTGGGCCCACGGTAACATTACTCTTCATGGTCGAGTCCATGGAGACTAGGGCGCAGCGCGCCGCGTCCTCCAGGGTCGAATCCTGCTCGATGATGCGATCCAGGATCGGCTTACCATACTTAGCCTCCCCGATTTGCAGAAAGGGCGTCGCAGGGGAGGTGGTGATGTGGTTGCCTTCGGGATAGATCATGTGCAGGCAGGGCGCCTCTCCCGCGATCTGTCCCCCCAGGATAAAACTGGCGGCGGGGCTGAATCCCGCGTTTGGGGCTTCCTTGTCCCTATGCCGCTTTTGCCGCTGGCGACTTACCTCGCCAATGTAATCCGCCACCTCATTCATATAACGCGCCCTGTTCAGCGGGCAGTCGGGGTCATCCTTCAATTCATGCCGGAGTTGGGCGATGACCGCCTGGGTCGTTGCCAGGTTCCCCGCGCTCAGGAGCACGAACTGCCGCTCTCCCGGGATGCCCAGGGTGTGCATCTTGCCATAGCAACTCACCTGGTCCGAACCCGCGTTGGTCCGGGAGTCCGAGGCAAAAACCAAACCGGCATCAACAGAAATACCCACACAATAGGTCATCGCGACGGCCCTCAGCCATTACCAAGAACGCACAGTTTAAGGCAAGATACAGGCCAGCGGGTCGGGCGTTGGACAGTCTCTTACGGAGACGCTGACAAAAAGCGACACAAAAGCAAACGGCGATCCCAGGATCGCCGTTTGCTTTTGAATTTGGAGCGGGAAACGAGGCTCGAACTCGCGACCCCAACCTTGGCAAGGTTGTGCTCTACCA
>JBATOB010000226.1:0-1824 GCA_049290655.1 Chromatiaceae bacterium
GTACCTGAGTCAACCGATAGTGTATACGAGCATAGCACGTTTCTAAAATAAGGCACACTTATGTAACATCAAGTATACTAATGGAAAGTTATGTCCGGCTGTCCTCAATGAGCCTTGTCCAACGACAGATGAGCCTGAAGGGGGCCGTGATTCCGCCGCTGCGCGCCATGGAGAGCGAAGCGGGGACGCGTAGTCCCCGGTAGGCATAGGCGCGGGCGTGTTGCCGTAGGGTAACTGTTCAGGTACCTCTTGCTAGACAACGGGCTAGCCGTGTAAGTTTGCGCCATGCCTGAGCAGATGCCCACAACCCTCTCAGCGGAGAGTCCAGACACCGAGTTGGTACGTCTGCGCGCCGAGAACACGGCGTTGCGTGCCCAGGTCGAGCAACTGCGGCAACGGGTGGCGGACCTGGAGGCGCGTCTGGCCAAGGACAGCCACAACTTCAGCAAGCCGCCGTCCTCGGACCCGCCGTTCAAGAAGCCGCCGCCCCGTTCGCTGCGCCAGCCCAGCGGCAAGCAGCCGGGCGGCCAAAAGGGCCACACTGGGGCCACGCGCGAACTGATCGAGCAACCCGACCGAGTGGTGATGGTGGCCCTGACCGGAGCCTGCACCTGCGGGCGCTGCCGGGAGGAGATCGCCACCGAGGTGCTGCCCGAACGTCGCCAGGTCACCGAGTTGGTCATGCGCCGCGAGGTCACCGAGTATCGCATCGTCGCCGGGGTGTGCGCCTGCGGCCAAGTGCAGCGCAGCGCCTTCCCCGCAGGCGTCGAGGCACCGGTCCAATACGGGCCTGGGGTGTCGGCGTTCGCTGTGTACATGACCCAATACCCGTTGCGGCCCTATCAGCGCACCGCCGACCTGCTCGATGAGTTGGTCGGGATGGCCATCTCCCCGGCCAGTATCCACAGCGCCGTGATCCGTGGGGCGGAGACCTTGACGGCCCCGGTGCAGGCCATCGGCCACGCGCTGGGGCACGTCGCGGTGGCCCATGCCTTTGATCCCGGGCTACGCGTCGCGGGCGCCTTGCATTGGCTGCCTGTACTGAGCACCGCCACCCTCACCGTCTACTTCGCTCACCCCAAGCGCGGCCACGCCGCCTTGGACGCCTTCGGCCTCTTGGGACAGTTCGCCGGAACCCTGATCCACGACCACTGGTCGGCCTACGACCGTCACACCGGCCGCCACGGCTTCTGCAACGCCCACCACCTGCGCGAGTTGATCGGTATCGAAGAGGCCATGCCCAAACTCAAGCAGAAGGTCTCCGGGGGTTTCCGCTCCGAGGCTGGCGTCGAGGCCTTCGCCACCATCCGCTCCTACCTCTCCACGCTACGCAAACAATCCGCCGACATCTGCCAGTTGTCGAGCCCCGTGTGATTATATACCGAGACGGAGTTACCCGTTATTCTTAGCCAGGGAGGTGCTGCGCCTCTTGAGAGCAGAGGCGCGCACGACGTCGCAACGAGCCACCCGGAGACCGGCCAGCGATGAATCTGAACCTGCATAAGAACGCGCGTACCACCCCAGCCATGCGCCGCGAGTTGCGCGCGTCGCCGTTGCCCATGGCTGAATTGGCCCGGCGGTATCACCTGAGTCAGGCCACGGTGCGTCAGTGGCGACGCCGGGAGGCTGGTGCCGACCGCTCGCACCGCCCACACCACCGGCACACCCCCCTCTCCCCCGCCCAGGAGGCGGTGGTCGTGGCCCGGCGCCAGTCCTGGCTGCTGCCCCGGGATGACCTACTGGCGGTGACCCGCGAGTGCCTCAACGCGGGGGGGTCGCGCTCCGGCCTCGACCGCTGCCTGCGCCGCCACGGGGTCTCGGACC
>JBATOB010000227.1:0-4350 GCA_049290655.1 Chromatiaceae bacterium
GCGTTGCCATGTCCTGGAGGCCATCCAGGGTAAGCGGGCCGATACGGCGGCAATCCATCGCGAGGAGACCCAAGGCAAGAGCTGCATCGACTGCCATGAAAATCTGGTCCATCGGCCTGTCCCCAGCCAGGAGACCTTTAAACGCGCGGCCTGGAATCAGATGATAGAGGAAGAATTTGGACTGACGCCGGGGACGGCGGAGCGGATGCTGGCGGATTAGGCGGCGTGGATTAGCCTGGGGATGATCCGGTCAGGCCGGATCATCCGGTACGGGACTAAGGACCTGCCGTGAGCGTACTCGCCTTCACTTGCGGCATTCGGACAGACGCTGGGCGCTGCCGGGCAAGAGGGCGATGACCAGGGTGATAGCCAGGACAGCGACGGCGGCCAGGCCCGAGAAGAGGGCCAGACCCATGATGGGGGCGGGGAAGCTGAACAGCCGCGCGGCGAACTCCAGCGTCAGACTGGCAAGGAGCAGGAAGGCGGAGAGGAAGACGGCGAGGCGCAAGCCTTGACAATTAAGCATGTCAATCTCCAGTAGCGAGTAGATAAGTAAATACTAATACACTAACCCTGTCTTGGCAAGAATCCCATTAATAATTGTTGAATTACGCCATGCCCCCGCCATCCCTTGCGACTCACCTGGCCTTGGTGCTCCTGGTGGCTGTACTGACCCTGGTGGGTTGCAGTACGGTAACCATTGCCTACAACCAGGCCGATTTTTTCGTGAAGGCTTACGCCAAGGACTATCTGGATCTGGAGCCCGTGCAGGTGGCGGGCTGGGAGCCCATGCTCACCCGGGAACTGGCGCGCCACCGCGCCGAGGAACTGCCTTATTTAGCCGCCTATGCGGATCAGGTACTGCGGGCGAGCCGGCTCGGCCTCGACGAGCGCAACATGACCTGCCTGATCGCCTCATCCCGCGACCTCTATCAGCGTCAGGCGCGCTACGCCGTGACCCTGGTGACGCACCTGCTGGCTGGGCTGAGCCCGGCGCAGATCAAGAGCCTGGATCAGCGGTTCAAGGAGGAGGCCGAAGAGGACCTGGCGGAGCTGGCCGAGGGCGGTGGCTCGGCCGCGCGGGAGCGACGGACCCGGCGCATGGTGGATGCCATCGAGGACTGGACAGGCCCCCTGGCGAGCGGGCAAGAGGCCTTGGTGGCCGAGACCATGGGCCGGATGCCCGAGACCAGGAGGCTTTATCTCGACTATCGCGGCCGCCAACGCAGGGATTTGATCGCCTTGCTGGAAGCTAAGGCCGGAGAGGCCAGGATCAGCGCCTTCCTGACGGATTGGCTGGTGGCTTGGCGTGAGATGCCACTCGCCCTGGATCAGGCGAGAGGCGCCATGGAGGTGGCTATCACGGCACTCTTCATCCGTCTCGCCGCCAGCCTCGATCAAACCCAGCGCGACCGGTTGGACAGGCGGTTGTGTGACCTGCGGGACGATCTCATGGAACTCCAGCGGCAACCCCGGATGGCGACACTATCCTGCTAGCGGGCATTGCCGTCGGCTGGCGAGCGGTTGCGGTGGGCGGGCAAGGGATGCCTTGCCGCTCGGCTTCAGGCCTCCAGGAACTCCAGGGAGAGATGGTTATCGGGGACTCCCAGGCCCCGTAAGCCCGCCGCCAGAGGTTCAATCCGCGCCCGGGGACCCGCCAGATAGAAGCGCCGGCTGACAGGATCGGGATGGTCGGCGATCACCAGGGCCAGGATGTCCTCCAGGCTGGCATCCACCATGGGCGTCACGAAAAAGTTGTCCAGGGCGTCCTTCATGGCCCGGTACCAGCGCCACTGATTTTGGCAGGAGAAGGGCTCCCCGGCGGGGGCGTGCCAGTAGAGATGAAAGGATTCGATCAGATCGATGGAGACGCCATGCTCGATCAGGCCCCGCACGGGGGCTATACCCTCCCCGAAGGCAATGAAGACCGCCGGCGCAGGGCATGACTCGTCGAGGACGAAACGGCCCATGGGGCCTTCCAGGTTGACGAGGTGGCCTGGCCGCACCCGGTCGCTGAACAGGGCATCGGCAAAGGGGTTGCCAGGCCGGCGCCGGACCAGAAACTGGAGGTTACGAGGATCGCAGGGGCAACTGGCGATGGGGAGTTCGGCGCTGCCGCCGCCTTCTAGCCGCAGCAGGACGCGCTGGCCGGCCATGAAGCGCAGGGTCTGGGTGCGGGGGGTCTGGATCTGGAGTCCCATGAGCTCCTGGTCCAGCAACTCCTTCTTGCGCACCGTGGCACGGATCTCCTGGCGCGGCAGGTCATCGACGCTCAGGGCCTCCGCTGCCTCTAGCACCAGGTCGGTGACGGCGGTATGGGAGCAGGCCAGGATGTAGCCCATCTGTTTCTCGCGGGTGCTGAGGGGGTAGTCGTGGTCGCGCGTCTTCCACACCTCGCCGCTGACCACCCGGGCCTTGCAGGCGCCGCAGTTGCCGCTGGAGCAGCCGTAGGCGAGATTGAGCCCGGCCCGCACCGAGGCATCCAGGATGCTCTCGTTGCCCTCGACGAAAAAGTCGCGGCCACTGGGGATGATCTTGACGTAGGCGGCCATGAGACGCAGGAAGGTGTCCTTGGCAAAGAGTTGAGCCTCGCGGTTGGGCTGGGGCCCCGCCGCCAATTCACTGCGGGCCTGGGTCAGCCAATCGGCGAGTTCCTGGGCCAGGGCACGGGAATCCGCCCCTTGGCTGACCAGGGCGGCCAGCCGCGTTTCGACCTTGTCGAGGAGGGCCTGGGCGGCATCCAGGGCCGTCGCCTTGGCCACCAGGGCCTTGCCCATGGCCTTAAGGCGGGTCACCAGCACCGCGGGGCTTGGCAGCATGGTGTCGGCATCATGGGAGCGCGGCAAGGCCGTGTCCTTGATGCGCTGCACCCGCTCCAAGGCATCGTCATTCTCCAGGCTCACGCGCGGAAAGACCCGCAGCAGGTCGCTGACCGCGATCTCGCCCTCGAAGGTGGTCAGTTCCCCGCGCCGTATGTGTCTCTGGATCTCGGCGCGGGTCACTCCGGCGAGGCGCGCGGAGCGGGAGAGGCTCAGGAGTTGGGTCATCGGCAAATCCCGGGGGGTTGGTGGTGGCGGCCTACCCGCCAGGGTGGGCCTGGTGGACTTCATCCTTGTCTGGACCTGGGGGGGTATTTATACCCCCTTGCTGGCTGCTTGGCCAGTCAGGGGCATAGGCAGAGGAACTTGGGCAAGCCTCAGCGTGTCTTTGCTAAGATCACATAGCGGCCTGCCTATGCCTTTTGCCAGCGGCTAAGGGGGTTGCTCTGGGGTACCCGGTGGCAACACCATCAAAATCTCGTCAGGAGCAATAATTATGGCAAATGGTCTGTTTGATCAGTTGTTCAAGTCTGGACAGGATCTGCTCAACAAGCAGCAGGCCGGGGGACAGGACGCTGGGCCGGCCGGCGGTGGGGGCGCGCTCGACGCCCTTGGCGGCTTATTCGGCAAGGATCAGGGCGGCGGTGGCGGTGGTGGGGTAATGGACGTCCTGGGTGGCCTCTTCAATAAGGGTCAGGAGGGCGGCAATTCCTCACTGAGTAGCTTCCTCACCGGCGCCGGTGGCGGCGCCCTGGCGGGAAGCGCCCTGAGTCTGCTGCTGGGCAATAAAGGCGGGAGAGAGATCGTCGGCAATGTCCTCACCTACGGGGGCATGGCCGCGGTGGGGGCGATTGCCTACAAGGCTTACAACAATTGGCAGGCCAACCAGGCCCCGGGCACCTCCCAGGCCGAGCCCCAGACCCTGGACCGCCTGCCCCAGGCCCAGGCCGAGCAACATCAGCGGGCGATCCTCCTGGCCATGGTCACCGCCGCTAAGGCCGATGGCCATGTCGACGCACGCGAACAGGGCCTGATGACCGAGGCCCTGACCAAACTGGGTGGCGGCAATGCCGAATTTGAACAGTGGCTGGCCACCGAGCTGAACAAACCCCTGGACCCCGCCGCGGTGGCGCGCACCGCGACCTCGCCGGAAATGGCGGCGGAGATCTATATCGCCAGCGTGTTAGTGGTCAATGAGGAGCATTTTCTGGAGCGGGCCTACCTGGACGAACTGGCGCGCCAGCTCCGCCTGGAGCCTGGCCTCAAGACCGAGTTGGAACAGCAGGTCAGGCAGGCGCTGGTCCAGGGTTAGAAAAACCGGATCGGTCATGGTCAGGGAGCGGCACCGTCGCTGAAACCGTAGTCCACCGGTACGCGCAGATAGAAGAGGTTTAAACCCTGACCCTTGATGTGGGCGAGGAAGCGATCGGCCTCCTCCGCCGTGGCGACGAAGCTTATCTCTACCGGCAGGTCGCCGGCCAACTCGAAGAAGTGCTCTTCATGGAGTCGCCCCTGGCGGCCAAAGCCCGCC
>JBATOB010000228.1:0-6020 GCA_049290655.1 Chromatiaceae bacterium
CCTCCACGCCCGCGGCGGCGGCGCACAGGGCGCGGAAGCTGTTGGTGAAGTCGGCGCCGGTCGCGGCCATCGCCTGCAAGAGCCCGTCGATCAGTTCGGCGTCGTCCCCATGCGCCTCCTGGAGGCCCAGCTTGGCCCGGAAGCAGGCCAGATAGGCCTGTTCGAAGCAGGGGCCGAAGCCGTCGATGACCGCCTGGGCCTGGGCGACGGCCTGGTCCTGGTCGGGATCGAGGAGCGGCAACAGCCCCTGGGCCAGACGGGCGAGGTTCCACTGGGCGATCTGGGGCTGGTTGCCGTAGGCGTAGCGCCCGCCATGATCGATGGAGCTGTAAACCTGGCCCGGGTGATAGGCATCCATGAAGGCACAAGGGCCGTAGTCGATCGTCTCCCCCGCGATCGACATGTTGTCGGTATTCATCACGCCATGGATGAAGCCGACCCCGAGCCAACGGGCGACCAGTTCCGCCTGCCGGGCGACCACCGCGACCAGCAAGGCGCGATAGGGCTGGGCCGACGCCCGCGCCTCCGGGTAGTGACGCGCTATCACATAATCGGCGAGCTGCCGGAGGGCATCCGTATCCTGGCGCGCCTGAAAGTACTCGAAGGTGCCCACCCGCACATGGCCGCGCGCCACGCGCGTCAGCACGGCGCCGGGCAGGGCTCCGGCCTCGCGAAAGACCGGCTCCCCGGTCGCGACCACCGCCAGGGAGCGCGTCGTCGGGATGCCGAGGGCGTCCATGGCCTCGCTGAGGATGTACTCCCGCAGGACCGGCCCGAGCCAGGCCCGGCCGTCACCCCCCCGGGAGAAGGGCGTGCGGCCGGAACCCTTGAGCTGGACATCGAAGCGCTCGCCCGCCGGGTCCAGGATCTCGCCCAAGAGAATCGCCCGGCCATCGCCGAGCCGGGGCACGAAGCCGCCGAACTGGTGGCCGGCGTAGGCCATGGCCAGCGGTTCCGCCCCCGCCGGCACCCGGTTGCCCGCGAGCATGGCCAGACCCTCGGGGGACCGCAAGGCCTCCGGGTCCAGCCCGAGCTGGTCGGCGAGGGCTTCGTTGAGCTTAATCAACCGCGGTTGTGCGACCGGAACCGGCGCCTGCCGGGCGAAGAAGCACTCCGGCAGCCGGGCGTAGGTGTTATCGAAGGCGAATGTCATCTGGGGGTTCCCGCTTGAAAGGCGTTGCGAAGGTTCGTTTCTCCACTGGCGCTTACGGAACCGTGGGTCGAACACATCTTGGATTCCAGGAATATTGAGGCGGTCTTTCAGCTCCAGTAGGTCCCACCGCAAGGCCGGGCGCCATCTTTTGGGTGGCGCAAAATCGACGGGGCCGCGTAACGGCGTTAGGATTGATCAAGGCACTTTCGCCCTCTGACCCTGGCCCTAACCCATGAGCTCAAGACGTCGCTGGCTGGTTGCTGGGGCGATCTTCATCACCCTGCTCGGCGCTTGCTTTGGCGGGGTGGAGCGGGTCAACCCGGGGTATCGACCGGCCCTCTCTGGCGCGCTGTGCCGCCTGCTGGGCCAGGGGCGGATCGAGGCCACCGAGGTGGACATGGCAACCCAGATCGCGGGACAGCCCCTGGAGGTCCGGGTACGAGAGGGTGATCGGGTGGAGGCCGGGGAGGTGGTCGCGGTGCTCGACTGGTTAGCCTGCGGTGGGCTCATAGAAAACGTTGGAAGCCATCGGCGCCTAGACCAGGGAGTAGGGCCTACCGGATTTCGACGTGGCGCTGGAAGGGCTCCGAGGCGGTCACACGGGTGACAAGGAATAAGGTGTTGCGCCGGGCCGGTCAGGAACAGGACTTCCGGGGCTTGGCCGCCGCCTGGCTATCACACCGCTGGTGCTGAGGGCCTCAACGGGGTGGCGCTACGCTTTTATATCTCTGAACGATGCGACGGCAACGGTCCGTTTACGGCCATGAACCGTCATTGACATCTGTTTGGACAACGTCCGTTTACATGCGCGATGCCGCCTTTCCGGACGCCCCTGACAACGTCCTCGACGAAGGTGAGGCCGTCATCGGCGCGGCGAGCGCTTGCGTGCTATCGACCGCCGGCGGGTTCAATGCCGACTGCTCCGTCTGCGAACGGGCGCGTGAACGCTGGATTCGACAGCGTCACGCCAAATGCTTGGCCCTTAACCCGAGACGACCGCCAGCCCCAGCACGTAGAGGGCCCCGATAGCCAGTTGGACAAGGGTGATCGGCACGCCGTAGCGCATGAAACGCCCGAAGGTCACGCGCTCGCCCTGGGTGGCGCAGATGCCGACGCTCACGATATTGGCCGAGGCGCCGATCATGGTGGCGTTGCCGCCGAGGGTGGCGCCGAACATCATGGCGATGAAGACTGGCAGGGTGGCCGCTGGCCAATCCATGAAGCCAGCCGCGAGGGCTACGTCGGGCACGGCCTCGGCGGCCACCAGGTAGCCTTTGGTCATGATCAGCGCGGCGGCGACCACCGGGATGTTGGCTAGCAGGCTCGACAGTAACCCGATGCCGGCGAGGAGCAGCAGGGCCACCAGGGTGAGTTCGGCGCCGAACCAGGCGTGAAGCTGCAATGACAAGCCCTGGAGCAGGCCGGTCTTAGTGAAGGCTTGCACCAGCACGAAGATCGCGGCGAGAAACACCAGGGTCTTCCAGTCCACGTCACGCAGTGTCTCGTCGACCGGCTCGACCCGGGCGCTATAGACCAGGAGCAGGGCCAGGGTGGCGCCAATGATGGCCACGGCGGGCGGGAGTATCTGGGTCGGCAGCGCTTCGCCGAACAGGAAGAGGAACACCATGACGGCCAGGACCGCGAGGGCCAGGGCGACGAAGCCCCAGCGTTGGATGGGCGGCAGGGGCACGGATGCCGGTAAGTCCACCCGCAGCCGCCAGGTTTCAGGCATCAGGCGTGGCAACATCGGGAGTATGGCCAGCAAGGCCAGCAGACCGCCCAGGCTCACCTGCTGAAGGTAGTGGGCGAATGACAGGCCGATGGCACTGCCGACCAGGAAGGTCGCCGGGTCGCCGACCAGGGTCAGCATACCGGCCGAGTTGCTGACGATAGCCGCCAGAATCATGGGCCCGCCGATGTCCACCTTCAGGGCCCGGGCGACACGGATGATGATGGGCGCCACCAGGATCACCGTGGTGGCGTTTGGCAGGAAGGCGCACACCGGCGCCACCAGCAAGACCAGCAGAAGCAGGAAGCGCTTGCCGCTGCCGCCCGTGGCGCGCAGAAACACGGCGCCGATGCGATCGAAGACACCGGTCCTGCCGAGAACGTGGGCGACCACCATGCCGCCGAACAGAAGCGCGATAGGCCCGCCGGCGGTACTCGCCGCCGCCAGCAGATCCTGACCGTCCAGCAGACCCAGCGCCAGCAGGGCGCAGACCCCGAGCAGGGCCGCGACCGCCATGTCCATGAGGTCCAGCGCGATCAACAGGATCACACCGGCGAAGATCGATACGATGATGATAATGTCCAGGTCGGCCATGGGAACCTCTGTAGATCAATCAATTGGCGGGGGGTACATCAATCCGCCCTGGTTCCAGAGACGGTTGAGGCCGCGCTCGAGGCCGAGCGGACTATCCCGCCCGAGATTGCGCTCGAACATCTCGCCGTAGTTGCCGACGGCCTTGATGGCGCGCACCACCCAGCCAGGCGTCAAACCTAGATTCCGGGCCACCAGTTTTCGCTCCTCGCTGGACAGACGCGACAGCGGGGTCTGGCCCCCGGCCATCACCTCCTCGACGTTGTCGCGGCCGGCTCCGTATTCCTCGGCCATAACCAGTCCGAACAGCACCCAACGGACCAGCATCGTCCACTGAAGGTCCCCCGCCCAGACTACGGGGGCAAGGGGCTCCTTGGAGATCCGCTCGTCGAGTATCCGGTAGGCCTGGAGGCCACCTGGGGCGCGTAGCCGGACGGCGGCGAGTTGGGAGGCGTCCGAGGTATAGGCCTGACAGCGGCCGGCAAAGAAGGCCTCGGCCACTACTCGCGCTGAATCGAGGATCACCGGGGTCATGACCAGGGCCTGGGCCCGGGCGTATTCCTGCAGATTGCGGCCATGGGTCGTGCCCTTCTCGACACAGACGCTCGCCCCATTCAGGTCGGACACCCGGGTGATCCCCGAGCCGGCTGGCACCATGAACGCCTGGCCGTCGTAGTAGAGTACCGCCGGGAACTGGAGCCCGAGGACTGCCTCGCGGGTAAAGGTCCAGGAGGTGTTGCGCACCAGCAGGTCGATCTTGCCTCCTTGCAGGGCAGGAAAGCGCATCGCGGCGGTGAGCGGCACGAATGCCACCTTGTCGGGGTCACCCAGCACGGCCGCGGCCACGGCGCGGCAGAAGTCCACGTCGAAGCCCTGCCAGAGGCCCGCGGCGTTCCGCTCGGAAAGGCCGGGGATGCCCTCGCTCACCCCGCAGCGCAGGAGGTCGCGTGACCTTATCATAGTAAGGATCTCGCCTGCGGCTGCGGGTGGAGCAGAGCCCAGCGTCAGCAGACCGGGCAGGGCCAGCAGCCAGACCCGCCGGCTCATCCATCGAGAGATCCGGGCGAGCGGCCCTTTTTTCTTTGGCATGGCGAAGTCTCGGGAAGGTTTTCGTCAGGACCCGCGGTCCCGCCGCGGAAACTCGACATCAGCGCCCATAGGGTCGCCAAGGTTCTATCAAAAAAGCATAGATCAGCCTCATTGTATCCGCACCGCTCAGGACCTGCCGACGGAGTTCCATTCCCCAGTCCCCCAGCTAGCACATCGTCCACGCCAGACCGTCATAACCCAAGTCTTGGGCATCCTCTACCGGCGGATCGCCATCCGTCCGATGAAGAGCCCAGACCCCGACGGAGTGAGGCCTATGCGGCGCCTTGGCAGAACCCCTGACGAGACGGTCTGGCATGACCCTGTCAGGCCTCGGGTTCGCCTTCGCCCGCGGCCCCAGACTGACTGCCTGATCCGGACAGTGGACAATCTGGCTGAGTTGGAGTCTAGTTGCCATCCGATGGGCGGGGCGAGGTGTGGCCACCGTGGCATGCTCGTCACCATCGGGTAAGAGACTCAACAGACGGCTTTTTACCGGGAGGAAGCTCATGAATCGCAAACGCTTACTGATTGCCATCGCAACGGTGGCGATCGCCGCTGGCGTGCAAATGCTGGCGGCGCCGACCTATGCCACCGAGCAGTCGGGACAACGGCAGGACGCGCGGGACACCCGCCAGACCGGTCGCCAGGAGGCAAGGCAGGAGAAGGCCGACTGCCGTGCCGGCGATGAAAAGAACCGGCCGGAATGCCGGCAGGACAAGCGCGATACCAAGCAGGACGCGCGCGACACCGCCAGAGACCAAAAGTATTGAGGTAGAAGAGGCGCGCGAGGCTGTCGAGCTCGGCCTTCGCGCGCCGCCCCTTCAGACGGACCAGTCGGTCTGAAGCCTGCCGGCCGTCGACAGAGCGCAACCACTCGGCGCGCAGTCCAGGGTTTCGCCTTCGTCGGGAGCGACCAGGCTCGGGTCGCTCCAGGTCTCCCCCTGTCGCTCTGGACCGGACCCGCGAGGGCGGTTTTGCCAACGACCCGCCGAGGACCTTGCCAAACCGCCTGGCGCCGGCCCGCCGCGAAGACGCCGCCCGAGCGAGCCACCCGGTCGCAGACTGCCGCGTGCCGCCACGGGACCCCGGGGACCTTCAGGTGCCAGAGTCGTTGCGATTCCCGGTTCCCTGGTCTCGCTGCACGAGTCGGTCCCGCTGCGCCTTGATCATGTGCTGGAGGATCACCATCAGCGCCGCGGCGCTCATGCCGAGCATGAGCACGCCGTTGACGGCCTCGAGCGGGCCGAGCAGTTTCCATGGCTTGGTCATGACGATATCGCCATAGCCGAGCGAGGCGAAATTGACGGCGGAGTGGTAGATGGCCTCGTAAAACTCGGTGAATTCCCCGAGCGCGACGAACAGCGTGCCCCAGACCGCGATCTGGACCAGGGTTCCGGTCATCATGAACAGCATGGCGACCAGCAAGGGGCGGATGTCGCGAAAAAAGCCGTGGCGGCC
>JBATOB010000229.1:0-2832 GCA_049290655.1 Chromatiaceae bacterium
CGCCTGCCGGGGACTACCGGCCTGCGCTTCGCTCTCCATGGCCGGCAGCGAGGGGGTCACGGCACGGGGCTTTCCAGGGCCGAACGCAGGGTGATGGTCTTGAGGCCAGCGGCCGCGGCCGCTTCCCGTACTCCGGGCAGAACGGCGAGGATTATCGGCTGATCGGTGACGGTGCGGGCGGCGTTGCCGTCATGCAGGAGCAGGATGTCGCCAGCAGCGAGGTTTTTGGTCAAACGACGTGCCACATCATCCGCATTCCGGTTACGGGTGTCGTAACCGCGTCGGGTCCAACTGGCCAGATAGAGGCCGTGCCGGGCCAGGATGGGTTCCAGAAAGGGATTGCGCAGGCCGGCGGGGGGCCGAAAAAAGCACGGCCGCTGGCCGGTGAGAGTGGCCAGGTGATTTTGGCCGATTTGGATCTCGCGGGCCATGCGGTTTGGCCCGAAGGTGGAGAAGTGATGGTAGTGGTGCTGGCTGTGGTTCTCCACGGCATGACCCCGCCGAACGATCTCCCGGCACAGCCCGGGATGGCGCTGAGCCCTCGATCCAATACAGAAAAAGCTGGCGCGGGCATCGAAGCGGTCGAGCAGGTCGAGCACCTGCGGCGTCACCTCCGGGTCGGGGCCGTCATCGATGGTGAGGGCGATATGCCCCATCGCCACCGCAGGCGGCAGTCGCACCCAGTTGGGACCGAGGCTCCGGCTACGTGGCCAGAGGCCGGCGGCGGTGAGGGCCAGGTGGTTGGCGACCAATGCGCCCAGCCCCCAGGGCCACAACGCCGGCTGCATCGCAAGCAACCCCAAGGCCCCCGCATGTAGGGCGAAAGTGGCCTGCAACAACGGCGTGGGGCGCCACTGGCGGCGGGCCTGGGTAGGCGCCAGGGCCGTCATGTCCGCCGCGCCAGGATGGCGGAAAAGGCCAGGGCCAACAGTGCCCCGGGACCGACCGTGGCGCCGATGGCGTTGAGCACCGGCACGCTGGAAAAGGCAAGGATGCCGAAACCCGCCACCGTCGTGCTGACCGCAAGCAGGAGGGATGCCAGGACGCGCGGCGAGATGCCCCCTTCGGTAGCCCCGCGGTCGAAGAACAGGGCATAGTTGGAACCGACGGCCACTACCAGCAGCATGCCTACCAGATGCAGGATGTTCAGTTGGCGACCGGCCAGGACCAGGCCGGCGATGACCACGGCAATGGCGACGACCAGCGGGGCAATGATGCGGAACACCCGGGCTGGCGAACGGGTGGCTGCGAACAGCAGGCCAAGGATAGCGACCAGGCCTGCGAGCGACAGCAGGATGGCCTCGCGCACATAGCCTGCGTAAAGGCGGTCGGACTCGCCCTTCAGATCGACGAAATAGACGCCTGCCGGACCCAACTGTGCTAGGGCCACTCGCACCCGCTGGGCGTCGAGGCTATGAGTGCCCGCGACGCGGAGCGGCAGCAAGGCGGTCCAGTGCCCCCCCGACGGCATCAGCAGGGCATCCATCCCCTCCGCCAGGGACGTGCCTTTGAGGTCTTCCGGGCTCAGGGTTGTCTGGCCGCGAGCCTTTGTCACATCCGCAAAGAAGGGCTCGAAACGCTCCGGCCGCAGGGGCAGTTCGGCAATGGCCACCGTGAAACGCCGACGTAATTCGATGTCGGGCGGCAGGCTGGCCAGGCGCTGGTGCTGGGTCGCCTGGCTGGGTAGATAGGCGGCGGGGCTCTCGAAGCCATCGATAACGCCTGCCGCTTCCAAACCCTGGAGGACGGCCGCGACGTGCTCGCTGGTAACAAGCGCCGCCTCCTGCTCGGCGGCGGTCACCACCACCAGATAGCGCACGTCCGGGGCGCCCAGGTCGGCGCGCATGGCCATGTCGAGGGCCTGATCGGCGGCAGACACCGGGCTCAGGGTCGCCAGTTCGCGGCTCCACATGGAGTCGCGGTTCGCCACGAGTATGTTACAGGCGGCCACGAAGAGCACTAGGACGAACCAGCGCAAAGGCCCGGCCCGCTCGACCCAGACATGCAGGCTGCGGCCTAAGGCACTGACATCATGCACACGGAGGTCTGGAGGCAAGAGGGTCGGCAGGACGAAGCGGGTGACCAGGGCGGCGGTGACCAGGCCGGCGATGGCGTACAGGCCCAGTTGGGCCAGGCCGGGGAAGCTGGAAAAGAGCAGCGAGGCAAAGCCGAATACGGAGGTCAGCACGGCGATCCGAATCGTCGGCCAGAAGGCAGCAACCCAGTGGCTCTGCGTCTCGCTAACGGTCATGGCGCCCGCGCCCTTCGTCGATTCCGACTGCGTGAGGAGGTAGATGGAATAATCCACCGCCTCACCGATGAGGGCGGTGCCGAAGCCGAGGGTGACGCCATGGACCACGCCGAATCCAAGGCTCACCGCCGCCACGCCGGCCACAGCGCCGGACAGCACCGGCAACAGGCCCAGCAACACTGCCCTGGGCGAACGGTAGACTAGCAGCAGGAGGCTGATGATGATCAGGCTGCCGAGGCCGGAGAGGCGTAGCACCTGGTCCTTGATGGTGGCGCGTGCCACCACGGAGAAGGGACCGGGGCCAGTCAGTGCCAGCCGCAGATCCGGCTGGGAAGTCTCCCGAAAGGCTGCCCGGATGGCCGCGACCGCTGCGGATTGGCCGTCCGTGTTCGCCCCCTCGGCATGGGTGCGGGCCAGCAGCAGGGCGCGCTCACCGTCCCGGGAGGCCCAGACGCCATCCGCAAGTTGCGGCCGAGGGCTGCTGCCCATGGCGTCCAGCAGTTGCATGAACTCGCCGCTGGGATCCCGCGGCAGCAAGGCCTTGCTGAACAGCCCGGCGGAGGTGGCAAGCAGGTCAATGC
>JBATOB010000230.1:0-13109 GCA_049290655.1 Chromatiaceae bacterium
GGTGACGCCGCCGATTTCGTCGCCTGTCGCCGCCTCCGTGTCATCCCCGGCTGCATCGCGGGTAGTGAATCTGTCGCCATCACGAACCCCCGAGGGAAATCCGCGCTGGCACCTGGCCGAGCCGGAACTGGAGTCCAAGCTTGACCAATTCCTCGTCAATCATCAGGCTAGTTCCTCGGTCAATGGCATCAAGGGCATCTTCCCCTACGCGACGGTCGTGGGTTATGAAGCCGGGCGCTGAGGCCAATCCCACCCGGCCCCTCTCTCATCGCCCAAGGGTGTGGTGGCCGTGGCTCCTCCTGGCCAGCCTGACGATCACCCAGGTCGCGGCCAGCCCGGAACCGGAGGCGGAGCCCTTCGAGCGCATGCGGCAGGCCCTGAGTAACCTGAATTATTCTGGCGTATTGGTTTATTCCCACGACAATCGGATGGAGACCCTGCGCATCGTCCAGCGGGTGACGAATGGCCGCGTCCAGGCGGAGCTGGAATCCCTCAACGGCCCACCCCGGGGCATGAAGCAGGATGGCGGCCAGGTAACCTGTCGCCTCTCCGGCGAGCACTTAATCGCGGTAGCCCAGCGCGCCCTAGGGCAGGAGGGGCAGGATGGCAAGCCCCTGAAGGCCCGGGATCTGGCCCCCTATTATCTGGTGCAATCCCAGGGCCAGGCGCGGGTGGCCGACCGGCAGACCCAGGTGCTGGGCATCATCCCCTCCGACGCCCTGCGTTATGGCTATCGCTTCTTTCTGGATACCCAGACCGGCCTGCCCTTGAAGCTCGATCTCATCGGTGGCGATGCCCGCACCCTAGAACAACTCATGTTTACCTCCCTGACCCTGGACCCGGCAACCCCGGCAACCGAGGCGGAAGTCTCGCCTATGGAGGCCGGCGATTCCGCGGCATTCACCCCTCCGGATAACCTCGCCTGGACTTTCGACGGCCTGCCCCCGGGGTTTGAGCTGGTAAGGGCGGAGCGGACCTTGGACGCCTCCGGGCGGCCCTTGGAGCACCTCGTTCTTTCCGATGGGCTGGCCGCCATCTCCATCTATGCGGAGGAGAGCGCGGCGGAGGGGTTGCAAGGCGGTTCGCGCATCGGCGCCATTCATGCCCACGGCGGCAAGGTGGCGGGACATCAAGTCACGGTTGTCGGCGAGGCACCGGCGGCGACGGTGGCGGCGGTCTTCTCCGCCGTCCAACGCCAGGAAGGAGTAACGCCATGATCGAGGAACGGGGCCGGATCGTCAGGGTTAGCGGAGCCGTGGCCGAGGTCGTCTGCATCCGGCGCAGCGCCTGTGGTGGTTGCTCCGTCAGTGACACCTGCGGAACATCCCTCCTGGAACGTTATCTGGGTCGCCAGCCCCCGGCCTTGCACGCGGCCAACGCCATCGGCGCCCGGCCTGGCGACCTGGTGGTGGTGGGTGTCCCCGAGGAGACCTTGCCCCAGGCGGCCTTCGTTGCCTATCTGATGCCCTTGTTGGTCATGCTTCTGGGCGCCCTGGGCGGGGATTGGCTCGCCGCCCTGACCAGGCCATCCTGGTCCCAGGGCCTGGTTCTGCTTGGCGGCATGATTGGCCTGGGGCTCGGCTTCCGGTGGTCCGCCGGCTTTAGCGCCCGCCGCGCCGAGGACCCGCGCTTCCAAGCCGTGATCCTCCGGCGGGCGGGCCTGGAGGTGGCGGCCCCGGGCCTGGAGCCAGCCCTGGACCCGCGGGACTTGCAGGCCAGATAAACCCCGGGCCATCCCATATTTTTCATTGTCTTGGGAGTGTTATCTCCCTCTGAACCTAGATAATCCGGAGCATTTATGAAGAAATATCCACTCCCGGTGGCTGGGCTGCTTGCGAGCCTCATGCTGGTCCTGGCCCCCTTAAGTCTCTCGGCGAGGGCCCTGCCGGAATTCACGGCCCTGGTGGACAAGGCCGGGCCGGCGGTGGTCAACATCAGCACCCGCCAATCTCAAGGCGCTCCAGCATCCGCCATGCCACCTGGCCATGGCCTGCCAGACCTGCCCGAGGATAGCCCGCTGCGCGACTTCTTCCGCCGTTTCTTCGGCGAGCAGGGCGAGGACATGATGCCGGACGAAGACATCCAGTCGCGCTCCCTGGGCTCCGGCTTCTTCATCTCCAACGATGGCTACGTCATGACCAACGCCCATGTGGTCGATGGCGCCGACGAGATCATCGTGCGCACCAACGACCGGCGCGAGTTTGTCGCCACCGTAATCGGCGCCGACAAGCGCAGCGACGTCGCCCTCATCAAGGTGGACGCCAACGCCCTGCCCACGGTTAAAATTGGCTCCGCCAAGGACCTCAAGGTCGGTGAATGGGTGCTCGCCATCGGCTCGCCCTTCGGCTTTGATCATTCGGCTACCGCCGGTATCGTCAGTGCCAAGGGCCGCAGTCTGCCGACCGAGAACTATGTCCCCTTCATTCAGACCGACGTTGCCATCAACCCCGGCAACTCGGGCGGCCCTCTCTTCAATCTTGAGGGCGAGGTCATTGGCGTCAACTCCCAGATCTACAGCCGCACCGGCGGCTTCATGGGTTTATCCTTCGCCATCCCCATCGATGTGGCCATGGATGTCGCGGATCAACTCAAGCGCAGTGGCCGGGTTACCCGTGGCTGGCTGGGCGTCCTCATCCAGGATGTGACCCGCGACTTGGCGGAGACCTTCAAGATGCCCCAGCCGGTGGGTGCCCTCGTCGCCCAAGTCGTTCCGGATGGCCCGGCGGCGGCCTCTGGCCTGGTGCCCGGTGACGTCATTCTGGACTTCAACGGTACCCCCATCCTGGAATCCAGCGCCCTGCCACCCTTGGTGGGCGTTCACCCCGTGGGCAAGGCCGCCAAGGTGACCGTGCTGCGGCGTGGCCAGACCCGAGTCATCGAACTCATGATCGGCGAACTCCCCGAGGACAGCCAGGAGGGTCGGAAGGGTGATCCGCAAGAGCAACCGAACAAGGCGAATCGCATCGGTCTCGTGGTCGAGGATTTGAGTGACGAGGACCGCGAGCAGATAGGTACCGGCAAGGCGGGCGTCTTTGTCGCCAAGGTTGAGAAGGGTCCCGCCGAACGCGCCGGCATTCGCGTCGGCGACATCCTGCTGATGATTGATAACAAGGATGTGGAGAGCGCCGCTCGCCTCCGTGAGATGCTTGACGCCATCGAACCCGGACGTTCCATCGCGGCCCTCATTCAGCGTAACGAGGGCCGCATCTTCGTCGCCGTACGCATCCCCAAGGATTGATCGCGACAGCAGTCTCGAGGAGGGCAGGCGCCGGCATCATGCCGGCGTCTCTTTTCCCGGGCGGGGAATCCTGTATTGACGGTCGGGGTGCGATCACCCCTCCACAAGCCCACGCGGAGCGGTAACAGCTTGAATACCGAATCGCTAAAACTCGTCTGGCCTGGTTCTGCTATGATGCCTCGCTCCCTGGTCCTGGGGGCCCGATAGAGGTCCTGCCACTTTGCACGCCAGGTTTTAGGGCCCTAATTACAGAAAATTATTAAGGTTATAGATGGTCGATCTGAGTCATATCCGCAACTTTTCCATCATCGCCCATATCGATCACGGAAAATCGACCATCGCGGACCGTTTCATCCAGCTTGCGGGCACCCTGAGCGACCGCGAGATGTCAGCCCAGGTGCTCGATTCCATGGACCTGGAACGGGAGCGGGGGATCACCATTAAGGCCCAGAGCGTGACCCTGGACTTTAAGGCCTCGGATGGGGAAATCTACCAGCTCAACTTTATCGACACCCCGGGCCATGTGGATTTCTCCTATGAGGTGTCACGCTCCCTGGCCGCTTGCGAGGGGGCCCTGCTGGTGGTGGATGCCGCCCAAGGCGTCGAGGCCCAGAGCGTGGCCAACTGCTATACAGCCATCGAGATGGGCCTGGAAGTCCTGCCGGTGCTCAACAAGATCGATTTGCCCTCCGCCGAGCCTGAAAAGGTCATCAAACAAATCGAGGAGATCATCGGCCTGGAGGCCAAGGATGCCCTCAAGGTCAGCGCCAAGACCGGCCTGGGCATTCCCGAGTTGCTGGATACCCTGGTCAAACGCATCCCGCCACCCCAAGGCAATCCGGACGGGCCCCTCCAGGCCTTGATCATCGACTCCTGGTTCGACTCCTACGTCGGCGTCGTCTCCTTGGTGCGGGTGGTCAACGGGGCCATCAACCGCCGCGACAAGATTCAGATCATGTCCACCGGCCGCAGCTATACCGCGGACAGCATCGGCGTCTTCACCCCCAAGAAGACCGAGCGCAAGACCCTCGGCACCGGCGAGGTCGGCTTTCTGGTGGCGGGCATCAAGGAGATCGATGGCGCCCCGGTGGGAGATACCATTACCCTCACCGACCGCCCCGCGGACAAGTCCCTGCCCGGTTTCAAGGAGATGCAACCGCGCGTCTTCGCCGGGCTCTATCCCGTGGAGTCGGACGCCTACGAGGAGTTGCGCGACGCCCTGCGCAAACTGCGTCTCAACGATGCGGCCATGTTTTACGAACCCGAGGTTTCCCAAGCACTTGGCTTCGGTTTCCGCTGTGGTTTCCTCGGTATGCTGCACATGGAGATCGTCCAGGAGCGCTTGGAGCGCGAATACGATCTTGACCTCATTACCACGGCCCCCACCGTCATCTATGAGGTCCTGCTGTCGAATGGCGAGGTAGTCAAGGTCGATAATCCGGCGGAGCTACCGGATGCGGCGGTACTGCGGGAGATCCGCGAGCCTATCATCGAGGCCCACATCCTGCTACCCCAGGAGATGCTGGGCGGGGTCATCAATCTCTGCATCGAAAAACGTGGAATTCAGAAGAATATCCTGTACCTGGGTGGGCAGATTCAGGCGACTTACGAGCTGCCCATGAGCGAGGTGGTGCTCGACTTTTTCGACCGGCTCAAGTCCGTGAGCCGGGGCTATGCCTCCTTCGAATATGAATTCAAGCGCTTTCAGGCGGCGGACCTGGTCAAGCTCGATGTCCTCATCAATGGCGAAAAGGTGGACGCCCTCTCGACGATCGTCCATCGCGACAACGCCGCCTACCGGGGTCATGACCTGACCGTGCGCATGAAGGACCTGATCCCCCGCCAGATGTTCGAGGTCGCCATTCAGGCCGCCATTGGCAGCAAGATCATTTCTCGTACTACCGTCAAGGCCTTGCGCAAGAATGTGACAGCCAAGTGTTACGGTGGCGATATCACCCGCAAGCGCAAGCTGCTGGAGAAGCAGAAGGCGGGCAAACGGCGCATGAAGCAGGTCGGCAAGGTGGAGATACCCCAGGAGGCCTTCCTTGCGGTGCTGCAGTTTGGCAAGGATAATTAACCCATTCCCTTTGAAATTCGTATCCGGCTCATGAACTTCGACTTTCCGGCCTTTCTCGTTATCGCCTGCGCCCTGACCGGCGGCATCTGGCTCCTCGATACCTTGTTATTAGCCCCGCACCGCCGCCAATTGGCTGCGAAGGTTGCCCTGGGGGCTGACGCGCAGGGGGAGATTCGGGCCAAGGCGCGCCTCAAGGAACCGGTGCTGGTGGAATACGCCCGTTCCTTCTTCCCCGTCATCCTCGTCGTGCTCCTGCTGCGCTCCTTCCTGGTGGAGCCCTTCCGCATCCCCTCCGGTTCCATGATGCCGACCTTGCTGGTGGGTGATTTCATCCTGGTCAACAAGTTTGCCTATGGCCTGCGCTGGCCGGTGCTCAATACCAAGTTCCTCGAACTGGGCGAGCCCCAAAGAGGCGATGTGGCCGTCTTCCGCTTCCCCCTGGAGCCCGGCACGGATTACATCAAGCGTATCGTCGGGGTGCCCGGCGACGAAATTTTCTATCGTAACAAGACGCTGTATGTGAATGGCAAACCTATGTCCCAAACGCCGGACGGCAGCTACACCGGCGTGGGCGCTGGGGCGAATATGACGGGGGCGCGGATTGCCGACGAGCAACTTGGCGATGTGGAACATCGTATTCTGACTCACCCCCGCGCCCCGGACCTGGCGCCGGGTTGCTACGAACTGCTCAAAGGCCCCATCAAGGTCCCCACGGGTCATTACTTCGCCATGGGTGACAACCGGGACAACAGCAACGACAGCCGCTGCTGGGGCCTGGTGCCGGAAGGCAACCTGGTTGGCAAGGCCTTCGCCATCTGGATGAACTGGGATGGCCAGCGCGCCGGCTTTCCCATTGACTGGAGCCGCTTGGGAACCCTCATCAAATAGGTTGGGGTTTATCTGAATATCAATGATGTGTGATCGGTTATGAACGAAAACCTTAGCTTCGAGAAGACCGATACGGGCCGGTTGCTGGGCGTCCATTACGAGGTCCGCGAGCACTTGTTCGCCAATCTGGACGCCCTATTGACCTTCGACCACCAGACGCTCATTCCCAGAGCGTGATCGGGGACCCCAGCCGTCTGGCCCGAATCCTCGGGTATTCCTTTACCCATCCGGACCTCCTGACCCAGGCCCTGACCCATCGCAGCGCCCCTGGGGCCAGCAATGAGCGGCTAGAGTTTTTGGGCGATGCCCTGCTCGGCTTCGTGATTGCCGAGGCGCTTTGGGGGCTTTTGCCGGAGGCGGACGAGGGCGACTTGAGCCGTACCCGTGCCTCCCTGGTCAAGAAGGAGGCCCTGGCCCGGCTGGCCCGGCTCATCAAGCTTGGGGACTATCTACGTCTGGGCCCTGGCGAGTCCCGGACCGGCGCCCACGGCCGGGATGCTATCCTGGAGGATGCCCTAGAGGCCGTCTTCGGCGCCATTTTTGTGGATGCCGGATTTGAGCCCGCCAAGACATTAATCTTGAAGCTGTTTCGTGAGCCCTTGGCCGAGGCGGTCAACCAGGGTCAAATCAAGGATCCCAAGACCCGGCTCCAGGAGGGCCTGCAGGCCTTCAAGCGCCCCTTGCCCCTCTATGAAATCCTCGACATCGGCGGTAGCCAGCATGAGCAATTCTTTCGCGTCGCCTGTTTACTCCCGGATTCCGGCCAAACCACCCAAGGCGGCGGCACCAGCCGCCGCCGCGCCGAACAAGAGGCGGCGGAACTCATGCTGAGACTGATCGCTCATGACATCCGATAGACCCCATTCCAAGACCACCCAGCCCGACACTCCCAATCGCTGTGGTCAGGTCGCTATCGTCGGCCGGCCCAACGTCGGCAAATCGACGCTGCTCAACCGTATCCTGGGCGTCAAGCTGGCCATCACCTCCCGCAAGGCCCAGACCACGCGCCACGCCATCCTGGGTATCCAGACCACGCCCCACGGCCAGGTCATCTTCGTCGATACGCCGGGCCTCCACCAACGCGGGGAGGGTGCCCTTAACCGCTACCTCAATCGCACGGCGCGGGCCGTTATGAGCGATGTCGATCTGGCCCTGCTGCTGGTGGAGGCCGGGCGCTTTTCCCGGGAAGACGAGCAGGCCCTGCGCGCCCTGGCCGATGCCAAGACTCCGGTCATTGCCGTCGTCAACAAGATCGACCAGCTTGCCGACAAGGAACGACTCTTGCCCTATCTGCGCGAATTGGCGACGCGGCACTCCTTTGTGCAGTTGGTGCCGGTCTCGGCGAAGCGTGGCGATCAGGTGGACCGGTTGCTGGAGTTGGTCATCGCCTCCCTGCCGGAGGGGGACAATATTTATCCCGAGGATCAGCTTACGGACCGTTCCGAGCGCTTTCTGGCGGGTGAACTTCTGCGCGAGCAGATCATGCAACGTTACGGCCAGGAATTGCCCTATAAGACCACGGTGGAGATCGAGCGCTTCGTCGAGGAGGAGGGGCGGTATCTGATCAACGCCCTGATCTGGGTCGAGCGTGATAGCCAGAAGGCCATCCTCATCGGTCGTCGGGGAGAGGCGATGAAGGCCGCCGCCAGCCAGGCCCGCCAGGAGATGCAAAAGCTGTTTGGCTGCCCGGTCCATCTCGAGGTCTGGGTCAAGGTCAAAAAGAGCTGGTCCAGCGACGAGGCGGCCCTGGCGAGCCTCGGCTACGGGGACACCTGACCGGGGTTTGGGCATGGGAGGCTCCGTCGCCCGTGATCCCCTGCGGCGCTGCTTCGTCCTGCATCGCCGCGATTATGGCAACACCAGCCTAATCCTCGACCTCTTTTGCGCCGAGACCGGGCGCCTGCCGGTCCTGGCCAAGGGTGCCAAGCGGGGGCGCACGCCCGCAGCCGCCATCCTCCAGCCCTTTCGGCCCCTCTGGGCGAGTTGGACCGGGCGGGGGGAGGTGCGGGGCCTAACCAGCGCCGAACCCGCGGGCCGGTCACTGGAATTAAGCGGCCAAGCCATATTTTGCGGCTTCTATCTCAACGAACTACTGACTCGGCTCCTAGGGCGGGGCATTCCCCATCCAGAGCTCTTCGCCTTCTATCACGCCGCCCTCGCGAGCCTGGCCGCGGGCGAGCCTCTGGAGACCAGCCTGCGCCACTTCGAGCTGCGCCTCCTCGGCGAGATCGGCTATGCCCCCCTGCTCGATCAGGATGAGAGTGGCCTGGTATCCCCGGGCGCGCGCTACCTGTGCGCGGCCGGTCAGCCACCGCGCCGGGTGCTGGCGGGGGAGGGTGGGGCCCAGACCATTTCCGGCGCGACCCTGCTGGCCTTGGCCACGGGCGAGCCCCTGGACGATGATCAAAAGACCCGTGAGGCTCGCCACCTCCTGCGAAGCCTCCTGGCGCCCCATCTCGGGTCCAAGCCCCTCAAAAGCCGCGAGCTGTTCCGTCAGGCCAGGGCTGACCAGGGTAAAATACTCAACTGAAGGGCCGGGTGTATCGGCACGGCCCCCGCTCGCGCCGCCTCTCATTCCTGGAGTCCTGACACAAAATGTCCACCCACCCCATCCTGCTCGGCGTCAACATCGACCATATCGCCACCCTGCGCCAGGTGCGCGGCACTCGTTACCCCGAGCCGCTCCAGGCCGCCCTGGTGGCCGAGCAGGCGGGCGCCGATGCCATCACGCTACATCTGCGCGAGGATCGCCGCCATATCCAGGATCGGGATGTCGAGGCCCTGCGCCACATGCTTCAGACCCGCATGAACCTGGAGATGGCGGCTACCCCCGAGATGGCCGCCATCGCCCGGCGCATCCGACCGGCCGACTGCTGCCTGGTCCCCGAGCACCGGGAGGAACTCACCACCGAGGGTGGCCTCGATGCCGCCAGCCGCGAGTCCGAGCTCACGGACTACTGTGGCGCCCTGGGCGAGGCGGGCATCCGCGTCTCCCTTTTCATCGATCCGGACCCCTTACAGGTCGAGTCATCCCTGGCCATCGGCGTCCCCGTGGTCGAGATCCACACCGGCGGTTATGCCGAAGCCCGCGACCCCAGCACCCGCGCCATCGAACTGGACCGCATCCATCAGGCCGTGGCCCTGGGCACCGGCCTGGGGTTGCAGGTCAACGCCGGCCATGGCCTGGATTACCACAATGTCCGGGCTATCGCCGCTATCCCCGGCATCCGGGAACTCAATATCGGCCACGCCATCATCGCCCGCGCCCTCTTTGCCGGCCTGGACCAGGCCGTACGGGACATGAAGAGCCTGCTGGCCAAATGTTAGTAATGGATCGTAAAAAACCGGTGCCTTTTCAGCATGCCACTGCTCAATCCTGGTCTAAAGGTCGCCGGGCCTGAGTCACTGGTCTCTGAATCGCCCCTTTGGGAGGCAGCAGGGTCAAACGGAAGGATGGCTTTCTCGGGCATGGTTTTCAGCCCACTCCAAGACCGCCCGAATACGGCCGTTGACCAGCGCGAGGGCTTCCTCGAACCTGACCCAACGAAATTCCTGATGCTCGGGCACGCCTAGCTCGGGGCTAATGGGGAGATAGACCTCGTCCATAGGACTTTCCGCCAGATAGTAGCGGGCGACTTTGCCCCGGCTGTAAGGGGGTGTCTCGACAAACTCCTCGCCCCAGCGAAATTTCAGATCCGCAAGCCCCGCCTCATCAAGTACCTCGCGCCGGGCCGTGGCGAGCAGATCCTCGCCCGGTTCGACCTCGCCTTTGGGGAAGTCCCAATAGCCAAAGCAGCGGAGCAGCAGGTAGCGTGGACCGTCCTCGAACTGGCGCCGGATCACGACGCCAGAGGAATGCCTGGTTACCTTCATGATTTATACCGAACACACCTGAGTTTTCGGTTTCCCGTGCCGGGTGACGGCTGGCGGGGGATGCCGTAAATACCTCCCTGTAGGCTTGACGACAAGATCCCTGCTATCGACACCCCCGCCACACGCCGAAGATTAAAAGGCCCTAGGTATAGAGTGGTTGGAGGCGGTATTGTCCCCCAGGGGCCATCAACGTTCCCGGCGCCGGGTTCGCTTCTGCTGAAGGCGCACCAAGGCCAGGATGGGACCCGAGAGGGCGTAGGTCAGGAAGCCGAGAAAGAGGATCACGGGTGGGTGCAGGTAGATCAAGGCGAAGCCGAGCATAATGACGATGGCGGCAACGAAGGGCACGCGATTGCGTAGGTCCAGGTCCTTGAAGCTGCGATAGCGGAAGTCACTGACCATGAGGAGGCCGGCCAGGGTGGTGAGGATGGCGGCGAGCCAGTTCACATTGGCGCCGGTCACGCCTTGATCGGCGCCGATCCAGACGCCGGCGGCCACGATGGCGGCGGCGGAGGGGCTGGGGAGGCCCTGAAAGAAGCGCTTATCCGACGTGCCCAGCATGGTATTGAAACGCGCCAGGCGCAGGGCGGCGGTGGTTGTATAGATGAAGGCGGCCAGCCAACCGACCTTGCCCAGGCCACCGAGCGCCCATTCGTAGGCCACCAGGGCCGGGGCCACGCCAAAGGCGACCATGTCGGAGAGGCTGTCGTATTCGGCCCCGAAATCGCTCTGGGTGTTGGTGAGGCGCGCGACCCGCCCGTCAAGGCCGTCAAGGATCATGGCCGCGAAGATGGCGATAGCCGCCGCCTCGAACTTACCCTGCATGGCCCCGATGATGGCGTAAAAGCCGGCAAAGAGGGCGGCGGTGGTAAAGAGATTCGGCAGCAGATAGACGCCGCGCCGGCGCTTTGGGGGTTGAGGTTGAGGCTGGGTTTCGGGCTGGGAGACTATCTCGTCCATGGTGGGGATTCGCTGATGGGGGAGTGCGGTTCAGTATAGCGAGGGGGGCAGGGAGGGGAAAGCGGCCACCCGCCATTTCCGGATTGGTCTGGCAAGATTGAGTGTCCCCTATCCGGTTCAGGGAAAAAGCCAGGGCTCGGGCGCACCCGAGGCTGGCCTCCTCGGGCATTTTCAGATCCGCGGGCTGGTCGCTTCCGCCTGTCTCAGGGCGGTCTGGGCATGCTCGAAGCGCCGTTCCAGCGCCCGCGCCTCGGCGGCCGGTGCCGGACCGGCGAGGAACCATCGCTCGATGATATGGGCACTTGTCGCCAGGGGATTATCCTCGCCCGTGGCCAGGTGTTCCTGGAGACGGTTGACCTGAAAGGCCAGTCGCTGGGCGGCGCATTCCGGAGGCGAATCGATCTGGGCCAGGATCTCCAGGCTCAGGCAGATCTCGGCGCGTTCACGGGCGTTGGCGGCGCGCTGGTCACCGAGATCGGCGGCGCCCCTGTCCCGGGCACGCTGGAAGCGGGCATCCATGCCTTGACGTAGCTGATCGTCCGGGTGGGGTCCCAGGGCCTGCCATTGGGCCTCGGCGGCGGCGAGGGCGCCCATGGCATCTTCCCCCTTCTCCAAGGCTTGTTCCAGATCGGAGCAGACCCGGGCTTGGTGGGCAAGGAGGTCCAGGGTTTGGCGACGTTGCGCCGTCAATCGCTCCTGGCGCCCGGTCCGAATCTGGTGTAGGGCCTGGCGCCAGCCTCGTTCCAGGTCGGCGGCGGCCTGGCGGGGGACTGGCAGCTGTGCCGCTTCCTGCCAACGGGCCTCGAGGGCTGGCAGGGCATCCGGGCCATCGGCCGCGGTTTCCGACTCAGCGCGCACCAGGGCCTCGGCCTCGGCGCGAATCGCCTCGCGGAGGCGTAAATTTTCCCCCATTTCGGCGGACTGGGCCTCGTGGCGCTGGCGGCGACGTTCGAAGACGGCGTCGCAGGCGGCGCGAAATTGCTGCCAGAGGCGGTTTTCGTCCCGCTGGCGGGCGGCGACGGTGGTGTGCCATTGGGACTGAAGGCGCTTGGTTTCCTCTATGGCTCGCTCCAGATCCGGGGCGGTAGCCAAGACCTCGATGCGTGCGATCAGCTCATGCTTGAGTCTTTGATTAGCTTCCCGCTCGACGCCGAGACGGTTATCGAGCCGCCTGAGCGCGGTGCGAAAGCGCCTCTCCAGGCCGCGCTTGTGGCGGTCTTCCACCTCGCCGAGATGCTCCCATCCCTCGCGCATCTCACGTTCGGCGCGTTGAGCCTGTCGCCAATCGACGCGTCCCCAATCGACCCGGTCGAGAAACTCCTCGAGTTGAGCGCAGAGGCCTTCGCGGGCGGCGCGGGCGGCCTCGCGCTCACGGGTTCTTTGTTCCAGCCAGGGCTTGCAGAGGCCATGGACCCGATCCGCGGCGGCGGCAAAACGTTCCCAGAGCGGGTGATTGGCCGGGGAGCCATCACGCTCCAGTTCCTTCCACTCAAGGCGCAGTTCATGCAGACGCCCGGCCTTGGCGGCGAGCGGGAGGTCCGCTGATTCAAGTTCCTCCATGGCCTGACAGAAGCCTTCGCGATGGGTGTCCGCGCCCCAGCGCCGCCACTTTTGCAGGTCGCGCAGGCGTGGGATCAGGGCCTGAAGATGCTCCTTAAGGTGCGCGGTCCTTACCAGAGGCAGACCGCTGGCCGCGGCGGCGTCGATGGCGGCCTGGAGGCTCTGGAACAGGGGTTCGGCCCGCTTGAGTTCGCCCGCCACGAACGCCGCCTCCAGTTCGGCTAGCTTGTCGCTGACCTGGGCGAGGCGCTGTTCGGCGTGGCGATGTTGCCGGCGCTGGCGGTCTTCCAATTGCGCGCGAGCATCGGCGACGGCCACGAGCAACTCCTGATCCGAACCGGCCGGAGGGAGCAGATCCTGGACCTGTGACAGCAGGCGGGTCAGTCGGTGATGTTCGATGGGTCTGGACTGGTCGAGGGCCTCGCGGGCCTGGACGAGCCAGGCGGAAAGCGCAACGAGGGATTGGCGCTCGCGTGCCAGGGCCTCCCGGCGGGACTCGGCGGCGGCCAGGGC
>JBATOB010000231.1:0-15661 GCA_049290655.1 Chromatiaceae bacterium
TCGAACTCGCGACCCCAACCTTGGCAAGGTTGTGCTCTACCACTGAGCTATTCCCGCTTTGGACACGCCAATCGAAGTCTTCACCCAACTCTCGATTGAAGCCACGCATTTTACGGATGCTCGCTGGGGTGTCAAGCATCCCGGAATATTTTTCGCGCCGCCCCGCCGGCCACGAACCCCGCCTAACGGCTCGCGCCGGAATGGGTGAGGCTAGGCCAGGCCGCGCGAAGGTAGATGAACATGGACCACAGGGTGAGGCCGGCGGCGACATACAGCAGACCCAGCGCGGGTTCATAAATCGGCAAGCCCCAGGGAGCCTTGCCCAGGATGAGGATCAGGATGGCGATCATCTGGGCCGTGGTCTTGAACTTGCCGACCTGGGAGACGGCGACCCGGGCGCGCACCCCCAGTTCCGCCATCCATTCGCGCAGGGCGGAGACGGTGATCTCACGGCCGATGATGACCGCCGCTGGCAGGGCCAGCAGGGGGCGAGGGTCGGCCTCGACCAGCAGGACCAGGGCAACGGCGACCATGAGCTTGTCGGCGACGGGATCGAGAAAGGCCCCCAGGGCCGAGGTCTGACCCCAGCGGCGGGCCAGATAGCCATCCACCAGATCGGTGAGGGCGGCCAGGCCGAATACCAGGGCGCAGGCCAGGCGTGCCCAGGTGAAGGGAAGATAGAAAAAGCCCACGAAGACCGGGATCAGGAAGATACGCAGCAGAGTTAGGATGTTGGGGACGTTCCACATGCCTAGGACCTCTGACTCGCGGGGTGAATGGCCTCGAAGATTTGCTGGGCCAACTGGGGACTGATGCCCTCGACCTGGGCGATGTCCTCCACCGCGGCGCCCTCCAAGGCCTGAATACCGCCGAATTCGCGCAGTAGCCGCTGACGGCGCTTGGGGCCAATCCCAGCGATTTCCTCCAAAACGGAGGCCGTGCGCGCCTTGGCGCGGCGCTGGCGATGGGCGGTGATGGCGAAGCGGTGCGCCTCGTCGCGAATTTGCTGGATGAGGTGCATGGCAGGGGAATCGGCCGGCAGTATAACGGCCGTGTCCCGACCGGACAACCACAGCTGTTCGGCGCCAGGACGCCGATCCGGCCCCTTGGCGACGCCAACCAGGGTCAGTCCCGTTACCGCAAGTTCCCGCAAGGCCGCCTCCACCTGGCCCAACTGACCACGTCCGCCGTCGATGAAGAGCAGGTCCGGCACCGGATACTCGCCCTGCTTGACGCGGGCATAGCGTCGGCTCAGGGCCTGATACATGGCGGCATAGTCGTCGCCCGGCGTCACCCCCTCGATATTGAAGCGGCGATAGTCAGATTTGAGGGGGCCATCGGTCCCAAAGACCACGCAGGAGGCCACCGTCCGCTCGCCGCCGGTATGGCTGACGTCGAAGCACTCCAGGCGCAGGGGGGGGGCCTCCAGATTCAGGGCCAGACGCAGGGCCTCGCGCCGTTGGGCATAACCGGCCTGACTGCCAAGGCGCGACGCCAGGGCCACCTTGGCGTTGTCGCGGGCCAGGTCGAGCCAATGCACCCGCTCCCCCCGTACCCGGTGCTTGATCACCACTTTATGCCCGGCACGCTCGCCCAGGGCCGTCTCCAGGAGCTCGCGCTCCTCGGGCTCGGCGCTGACCAGAATCATCGCCGGCACCGCCTTGTCGGCATAGAACTGGGTCAGGAAGGCGGCGATGATGCCGGCCTCTTCCACCCCCTCGGGCACCCGCGGGAAAAAGGCCTTATTGCCCAGGTTACGCCCGGCGCGAATGTAGAAGACCTGAACGCAGGTGAGGCCGCCCCCACTGGCGCAGGCGACGATATCCAGGTCACCGCCCTGGCCGCTCACATACTGGCGCTGCTGAATGCCGCGCAGGGTCTTGATCTGGTCACGCAGCACGGCGGCGCGCTCGAAGTCGAGGACCGCGGCGGCGGTCTCCATGCGCCCCGCCAGTTCGCCGATGACCTCGTCCGTGCGGCCCTCCAGAAATTGGATGGTATGCCGCACGTCCTGGGCATAGTCCTCGGGTGTCACCAGCCCGACGCAGGGCCCGCTGCACCGCTTGATCTGATACTGGAGGCAAGGCCGTGACCGGTTGCGGAAAACTGCATCCTCGCACTGGCGCACCGGGAAGATCTTCTGGAGGAGATGCAAACTCTCCCGCACCGCCCAGCCGCTGATGAAGGGGCCGAAGAAGTGGTCGCGACCCTTGGTGGAACCGCGATGAAAGGTCAGGCGCGGAAAGGGGTCGCGGACCGTCAGGCGGATGTAGGGATAGCTCTTGTCGTCCCGCAGCAGGACATTGAAGCGCGGCTGCAGGGACTTGATGAGGTTATTTTCCAGTAGCAGGGCCTCGCCCTCGGTGCTGGTCACCGTCACCTCGATGTCCCGGATCAGGGAGACCATGAGCTCGATGCGGCGGTTGTGGGCGCGGCCGAAATAGCTCGAAACCCGGCGCCGGAGGTCCTTGGCCTTACCTACGTAAAGTACCTTCCCCACGCCGTCCAGCATGCGATAGACGCCCGGGGTCTCGGGTATCCGCTTCAGGAGGGTACGAGGATCAGGGCGATCGGCGGGATCGGAGTTGGACATCAGCCTCGGCCAGGCGCGGGAATCAGGCCGCCGCCACCCAGTCCCGCGCCTGGCCAACCACGGCACGGAACATCTCGGTCGTCAGCCGGCGGGTCTGGGTGTTGTAGCGGCTGCAATGATAGGAGTCTAGCAGCCGGCGGCCACCGGGCAGGACATGTCCGGCGCCGTGGGCAAAGGGAAAATCCTTCTGCTTGAGCCCCAGGGCGGTCAGCACGGCCCCGTGGGCCAGCCGGCCCAGGGCCAGCACCACGGCGCCCGAACCCAGGTCCGCCAGCTCCGCCCTCAGGTAGGTATTGCACTGGCGCGCCTCCGACCCCGTTGGCTTGTTCTCCGGCGGCAGGCACTTGACGGCGTTGGTGATGCGACAGCCGATCAACTGGAGTCCGTCGTCCCGGGAACGGGAGATCGGCAGGCTACCAAAGCCGAAATCGTAAAGGGTCTCATAGAGCAGGATACCGGCGTGATCGCCAGTGAAGGGCCGTCCCGTGGCGTTAGCCCCATGGAGCCCGGGGGCCAGCCCCACCACCAGGAGCCTGGCCTCTAGGGCACCAAAGGGGGGGACAGGGGCAGCGTGATAAGAGGGATGACGCCCCCTGACCTCGTCCAGGAAACTGGCCAGACGGGGGCAGCGGCGGCAGCCGAGGTCGAACCAAGCGGCCGGAATGGGTATGTCGGAATGGGGCATCATCACCACGGGGATTGACGAGAATGGCTCACAGCATAAGGCCTGGCAGCAGCCATACCAAACCCAGGGCACTCCGCGGGATCCAGGGGAACCCGACGGCCGGGACAACTCCCATGGGCCATCCAGCCCCGCTCGCTCTCAGCCCCCCAGCCGGACGCGAATCCTGGCCCCCCCCAGCGGGCTCCTGGCGATAGCCAGATCCCCGCCGTAGGCCGCGCAAATCTCCCGCGCCACCGCGAGCCCGATGCCGTGCCCAGGGGTGGTCAGGTCCAGGCGGGCCCCGCGCTCGCCCAATCCTTGCCCCTCCTCGGCGCTAATGCCGGGGCCATCGTCCTCCACCCATAACACCACCAGCTCACTCTCGCGCCGGGCCCCGATCCGGACCTGGGTCCGGCACCATTTGAAGGCGTTGTCGAGCAAGTTGCCAACCACCTCCAGGAGGTCGCCTTCGGCCCCGCGGAAGCTTAGCCCAGGCTCCAGATCCCGTTCCACCCTGACCGTGCGGTCGGCATGCAGCTTGGTCAAGGTCGCCAGGAGACGCTCGACCGTCGGAGCCAGGGGAATGGGTGGCGACAGGGTGGCGGCCGGGCGACCTCGAGCCCGCTCCAGTTGGTAGGTGACGATCTCATCCATACGTCGGATCTGCTCCTCCAGGACGGCTCTCGGCAACGGATTCCGGGTCGGCTCCTCTTCAGCCCCAACCGCCGCGTCGCCCCACTCGCCCAAAGCACCGCGCATCACGGCCAGGGGCGTCTTGAGGCTATGGGCCAGGTCGGCCAGGGCGTTGCCGAGCCGGCCCTGGCGCGCCGCCTCGTGGGCCAGCAAGGCGTTGAGGTTCTCCGTCAGGGGACGCAGTTCCCCTGGGTAGGCGCCGTGCAGGCGCTCCTGGGTGCCAGCCTCCACGGCGGCCACTTCCGCAGCCACCCGCCGCAAGGGGCCGAGCCCCCAGCGCAGGGCGACCAGGAGGGTGGCCAGCAAGACCAGGGACATAGCCCCCAGCCAGGTGAAAAGATGGACCCGAAAGCGGGCCAATTCCTCCTCGTAGGGCCCCAGGTCCTCCGCCACGCTGAAGGTGTAGTCCGTGGGTGTCGGCCCGATGGACCAGGTGACGCCAAAACCCTCCACGAAGAAGGCGCGACCCCCCACGTCTTGGGCCATGTGGAAGCGGCGCACTCCCGGGCCAAGCCTGGCCTCGAAGGGGATGTTCTCGCCGAGGGCCGAGAGGGAACGCCACACCGGCTCACCCTTGGCGTCGGCGACCTGGGCGTAGAGACCAGACCCCAGCAGGCTGAAGCGCGCCTCCGCCAAGTCGCGCGGCAGGGTCAAGCCATCATCGTCCACGTCCGCCGCGGCCATCAGGAGGTAGATCTGCCCCAGCAGACGCTCCTCGCGGGCCGCGCCGGCACTGGCCTGGAAAGCCTGCTCCAAGGCCAGGCTCGTAAGCGCGATAAAGACGAGTAAGACGAAGGCCGCGGCCCAGGTCACCCGCCCCCGTAGGGAACTCAAGCGCGGCCGTACCCGGCAAGGCGTGATGCCCCGCCAGTGCTGGTCACGCCCAAGGCATGAGGACACACATCGGTGCCCAAGGCGTTGGCAAGAGTGGGTGCACCTTGACGCACCAGGGACGACATCGTCACGGCTCCCCCAACGTAAAACGGTAACCCCGGCCTCGCAGAGTCTCGATGGGGGCCAGACGGCCGTCCGGGTCGAGCTTACGCCTCAGCCGCCCGAGCAGGACCTCCAATACATTGCTGTCGCGGTCCTCGTCCTGGGGGTAGAGGTAGTCCGCCAGTTCGCGCTTGGACAGGACCCGACCGCGCTGCGTCATCAGATGCTCCAACAGGCGGAACTCGAAGGCCGTGAGTTCCACCAGCCGCTCACCGACCCACACCCGCTGGGTGGCGCGATCGAGTCGCACCGGGCCCGCCAGCAGTTCCTGAGTCGCCGCCCCATGGGCGCGCCGCAACAAGGCCCTCAGTCTCGCCAGCAACTCATCCATCTCAAAGGGCTTGGCGAGGTAATCGTCGGCACCCGCCTCCAGGCCCTCGACTTTGTCCTGCCAACGACCGCGGGCGGTCAGCACCAGGATCGGCAACAAGCTACCGGCCGCGCGCAATCCGCGAATGATCTCGATCCCCGAGATTTTGGGCAGGCCAAGGTCCACTACCGCCACATCAAAGGGATACTCGCTGGCCAGATAGAATCCCTCGGCGCCATCCCCCGTAGCCTCGTACCGATAGCCCTCCACGGTCAGGCGCGCAATGACGTGGCCGCGCAGGGCCACTTCGTCCTCGATAACCAGGATGCGCATGGGCCTGGGTCCCTGGCGTCCTAGCGCCCGCTCGCCGGGACGAAGACACTGCGCACCTCACCCGAGGGCGTCAGCACCTTGACCTCGTAACCCCCGTTCCGCTCCCTTACCGAGAGGACCTTGCCACCCGTTTGGCGCCGGACCTGCTCCGCCGCCTGGGCAGCGGAACCAGCACCACCGCCCTGGCCCGCGAGTCGCATCCCCGGCGGGGCCGCGATGGTAGCGGCGGTCCCCGCCAGAGCAACCAGGGCTATCAGGACCAGGGGGATACGGCTAGGCGGCATGGAGGGATCTCACACACTGGGCAGGGCGGATACCTGTAAATCTATCACAGCCAAATCGCCTCGCGACGCCCGGCCGCCCAAAAAACATCCGCTACCAGTCACTACGCAAAATGACCGTGACACCGCTGGCGAGAGGTGCCCACAAGGGAGTCACCACCCGACGGGGCTCCACATACACGGGTTCGCGGACCACCACCCGCCTGTCATCGTCCCAGCGACCATGGTGACCGTGATCATGGTGCCGACGATGTCCTCTGTACTCGTGGTGATGCCGCTGCTGGCCGTATCCGTAGCCATCGCCCCGGTCCGCCTGAGCCAGGCCAGGCAAGGTCAGTGCC
The DNA here is from genome assembly GCA_049290655.1 of Chromatiaceae bacterium. Lineage (GTDB taxonomy): Bacteria > Pseudomonadota > Gammaproteobacteria > Chromatiales > Chromatiaceae > M0108. Next base: position 6,212 of record JBATOB010000231.1, read on the forward strand.
CCAGCCAGTAAAGCCATTGTCATCCATCCCATCGCCGTCGTTTTCGTGTTCATGCCTGTTCTCCTCTGGGGTTCGGTGGGGCCCGATGCCCTCACCGTTGGCAAGCATCCTAGCGCGCAGTGCCTGAACCGTAGCTGAACCAAGGCCTCGCCCCGCCGACCTGAATGCATCCATTTTGGCCGGCACGCCATGACCCAGGAATTCCTAACGGACAGGCCTGATTCACGCCCTACGGCTGCATTGATTCAGCCTGGAAACCAACTGAAACAAAAGGAAACGCTTGGATGCCATAGCGACATCCACCCGATACCCGCGGCGGGAAGATATAGGGTCACCGAAGTGACAAGAGTCATCACATGGTGGCAGTTCGGTGAATCCATCCCATTATTTGACAAACAGGAACAACAGCATGAAAGCACTCAATCTCCTCGCCTTGGCCCTGGCTACGGCCAGCCTGATCGCCACTGGCGCGGCCCAGGCACGGGGACCGGGAAATGGCGGTGGCCAGGGTCAGGGACAGATGCAGCATGCCCCCGATGGCAGGGGTGGCAGCATGGGCGGCCAAGGTGGCGGCCAGGGTCAGGGCGGACAATTTGGCTCCCAAACCCGCGACGTGAATGCCAATGCCGGCGAGGTGTCGATCCGTGGCCGGGACCGGCTACAAACCCGGAGCAGGACGCCTTCCGTTCCCGCTAAAACCCAATAAACCCGAGGAGCCAGTCGCCACCCAGGAACCGCCAGCCCGGGGCGGGAGCAGGTCCCATCAGGGTCCAGACGGCCGGAAAGCGGCGACTTGGGAAGCCCAAATACTCAATCCCTATTTTCTAGAGAGAATCAACTCCATGAATATCAGAATGAATCTGTTTGTTATGACCCTGATGGCGGCATTGTCGGGACCTATGGGATTCCTGGGTAGTGATGCCCTGGCAGCCGGTCCCCAAGGGGGGGCGGGGGGTTCGCGTCCAACCCCTGAGCGCCGATGAGGCGGCAACCCTGACCTTCATGCGCGAGGAGGAAAAAATGGCCCGGGATGTCTATTTGAATATGGCGGCGCGCTGGGCCCTGCCACCCTTTGCCAATATCGCTAAATCCGAGCAGCAGCATATGGATGCACTCAAGGCCAAGCTGGACAAATACAGCCTGCCAGATCCGGCCCAGCCTGAGATTGGCGCCTTCAAGAATGCGGAGCTCCAGACCCTTTACGATGAGCTGATGGACCGGGGTGAGACCTCCTACTTGGAAGCGCTCCGGGTGGGTGGCCTGATCGAGGAGGTGGATATCGAGGACATCGAAAATGCCATCGCCGCCGCCAGTCACGCTGACCTGGCCCAGGTCTATGGCAACCTACTGCGCGGCTCTCGCAATCACCTACGCGCCTTCGCCAGAGAGATCGAACGCCAAGGGGGGTATACGAGGCCCAACACCTCGACCAGGAAATTGTGGACGCCATCATCGACAGCCCCATGGAACGAGGCAAGTAACCGCTTGGGTCGCATGAGGGGCGCATTCCCGCCCAAGTGGCGGCCCTTGCGCCTTTTTACGCCTTTAGACTTTAACAATAACGCGACATCTCTGGACCCGGTTCTCCCCCCTCTGATTCGGAACCCCGTCACGGCCAATCCACCCCGGAACGGGTATCAAGAGATCCACCGATTTTCCATCCTCACTGCACAAATGATCCTCGGTCATGGCGCATCCTTATTACTGACGGCAAGGCACGAAGTTCCTCTGACTTGGGTTAGGGACACCCAGCCCAATCCCGACCCGCCTGCTCGGAGCAACGAGGCCTTTGATCTAACCAACGGAGAAAGATCATGAAAAAATCAAATCTCGCCAGCGCCATGATCTTGATGGCGATTGCGACTACGGCTGTGGCGCAACCGGTTGGGGGCTTTGGTCCCGGACCGGGGTCTGGAGGCCGCGGCATGATGCCAGGGGCGCCCTGCATGGGCGGAGGCGGGCGGGGTCCCGGCGGTGGAGGAGGAGGACCTGCCGGGATCGATTTCAGAGTCCAGCGCATGACCCAAATGCTGGGGTTGAGTCCCGAGCAGCAGGGCCAGGTCAGGGACATTATGGAGGGACAGCAGAACAAACGCCAATCCATGCAGGATGCCACGAGGGCGCAAGTGGATGCGGTCCTGACCCCGGAGCAGCGCGCCCTGCACGCGCAAATGATGCGCGGAGGCAACAGGCCGGGCTATGGGGGCGGATACACCAGCCGGAACTGGTGACAGGGTACGGGTTTTGCCTTGAGGGGCGAGGGCGGAACCGCTGATGCGTTCCGCCCTACCTTAGGCGCAGTGCCCGGAATTATGATCGACACCACCTGGATTACTCCTATCCGGAAGCAGAAAAAGTCATTCCGGAGAAATTCCGGTGGAGGCTTGACCCAAAATAGCTTTGGGGCATCAGGCCGGCGACCAGGGTTGCCGCGACGGTTGGGATAGGGGAATTCCTAACGACGTCCGCCCATGCCATGCCCGCTTGCGCCCCGCCCACTCCCTTGGCCACCACCAAAGCCACCACCCTCGCCGCCTGATTGTTGACGTTGGCGCGCTTCATAACCGCTCCCGTAGGGCAGTCTGCCGGTCTGACCCGGCCCGGGGCCCCCAGAGCGGGTGCCCAAGTCGGGCAGATCCGCGTAATTCCTTTGCTGGTCTGGGGTACCAGATGGCAGGGACCAGGCTGGGGAAGACCCCATGGCATAGCGTGGGATCGAGAGATTCAGCGGCCTGATCGATTCTTTGGACACCCACGGATCTCCCTCGGCCTGCTGCGCCCAAACGGGTACCACCAGGGTCGCAAGAATCACGAGGGTTGGATAACGGCAGCGTAAGGACACGGCATCTATGCCTATGCGTTTGTCGGTGAATACATTCTTACAGACCTGCGTATCAAGCCCATGTCCCGATGGCGTCGGATCGTTTCCGTTTGTATCCGTACATTTCCGCCCCTGTGAGGGCGGTAGGGCGCGCGATATACTTTAAAAATGAACAACCCCAACGCGGACCGCATCCTGGTCGTCGACGATGATCCCGCCCTGCGAGACCTGCTTGCGGAATACCTTACCGTCAATGGACTGACTGTGGAAACCGTTTGCGATGGGGCGACCATGCGGCGCGCTTGCGTCCAAGAGATGCCCGACGCCATCGTACTCGACCTGATGCTGCCGGGCGAAGACGGCTTGAGCCTGGTGAGGGAATTGCGCACGCACTCGCGGGTGCCCATCCTGATGTTGTCGGCACGGGGCGAGGAAATCGACCGTGTCGTCGGTCTTGAAGTCGGTGCCGACGATTACCTGGCCAAGCCCTTCAGTCCGCGCGAGTTGCTGGCTCGGCTCCACGCCTTGGTGCGCCGCGCCAGGCCCGCCCCTAGCTCCGCCGACAGCCCCACGACCATCGGCTCTGCCGAGCAACGCCAGTTTGGCCCCTTCGTCGTTGACTTAGCGGCGCGCCGCCTCTTGCGTAACGGCAAGGAGGAACACCTGACCGGGGCGGAATTCGACCTGTTGCGACTCCTGGTGGAACGTCCCAATCGCGTCCTCTCCCGCGACAATCTGGTTGACCTGCTCAAGGGCTTCGATCGCGACCCCTTCGACCGTAGTATCGATATCCGCGTCACCCGCCTGCGACGTAAGATCGAAGCCAACCCTAGCGCGCCGGCCTACATTCGCACCGTCCGTGGCCAAGGCTACCTGTTCAATCCCCGCGGCGAACAGACATGACCCGGGGTACCACGCCCAAGTTAAGCCTGGCCCGCCATAACGCCAGGCTACTGACCCTGGTCTTCAGCGTCTTCCTGTTAACGGTGGCCATCGCCGGGGGCAGCTTGCTGATGGCGCCGATGGCCCGGCGTTCCGCCGACGACCTGGCAGGGCTCATGCTGCTCTCGGCCCAGACCTGGAGCGAATTGCCGCCGGCCACCCGAGCGGATTTCGAGGTGGAACTCGCTCGCTCCCATTGGCTATCCCTGCGTGACCCAGGTCCCGCCAGGCAGGGGCCCACCCCTGGCGCGGATGAGTGGCATGGATTCTATGTCTATGCCCTTGAGACCGCCCTGGCCCATAAGACCGGACACCGACAACACCTGGCCCAGGAGACCCGGGATGGCGAGGCCTGGTTATGGGCGACCCTGCCCTCGGGCGAGGGGAGCATCGCCGTGGGCTTCCCCGCGCGGCGTGTCGGGACCCAACCGTTGCGTACCCTGCTCATCACCCTGGGGGGCGGGTCTGCTGCTGGCCATTCTTACCGCGATCTGGCTGGCACGGCGTATCTCCGGCCCGCTGGCTCGCCTGGAGAAGGCCACCTCCGCCATCGGCCGCGGTGAAATTCCGGACCCTCTTCCCGAGACGGGGCCACGCGAACTGGCTGCGCTAGCGGCCCACTTCAACCGGATGGCGCGGCAGGTGCGCGAACTTCTTGCGGTTCGCACCACCCTCATGGCCGGCGTCTCCCACGACCTGCGCACCCCCCTGGCGCGCATGCGCCTGGCCCTGGCCCTGCTGGCGGAAAAGCCCTCGCCCAGGCTGATTGCCCGCCTGGAACAGGACATCGGGGAAATGGACCAACTCATCGGCAAGGTGTTGGACCTGGCGCGGGGCCTGGAGAACGAGGCGGCGGAGGATTTCGAACTGGGTAACTGGCTCGCCAAATTGGCGAATGTTTATCCCACCGGCAGGGTGCGATACGCCCCGCATCCCGAACCCCTGTTGTTGCACTTGCCGCCCCTGGCCCTCCGCCGCGTTCTGGAAAATCTGTTGGACAATGCCCTTCGCTATGGAGATAACCAGCCTATTGACCTAGTGCTAGAAGGTACAGGAACAGCGGTACGTATCGGAGTGCTCGACAGAGGCCCAGGTATTCCGGCCGGCCAGACCGAGGCCGTATTCCAACCCTTTTACCGCGTCGATGGCTCGCGCAGCCCCGTCAACGGGGGAGCCGGGCTGGGACTGGCCATCGTGCGGCAACTGACGACAACTCATGGCTGGCGGGTCCAGCTTCAGCCTCGCGAGGGTGGTGGGCTTGAGGCCTGGCTAACGCTCAGTCTCACGCCATAACCCGATCATCGCCAGGCATTGCGACCGGAGCCTATCCGCCAAGCCGCTCCGCCGCCGGTCGCCGGGATACGGCCGTCGCTACCGATCAGCACAGGCGTTAAGCAGGCCTTAAGGATAGCCGAGCACAATCCACGACTCGGCAAGCCGCCGAGCTGCGCCTCATCCTCCTCACCGCAAGCTGATCGTCGCGAAACTGGCCATGACTTCACTCCGTCTCCTGCTCTGGATTGTGTTCGGCATCACCTTGCAATTGGGGACCTTTCTCGGCGTGGCGTTTTGGCGGCACTGGCGAGAGTTCATGGCCCTGAAAACCGGGTTGGTGGCCGCCGCCGGTGCCCCCGCCTGGAGCGAGCCTCTGGTGGTCCAGCAACCTGTCCATGAATCCTGGGTTGGCTTTCGGCCCTTCCGGGTGGTGCGCAAGGTCATCGAGGATCAGGCAGAGTCGATTCGTTCCTTTTATCTCGAACCCGAGGACGGGCAGCCCCTGCCCAGCTTCTTCCCTGGGCAGTTCCTGACCTTCCGCCTGGAAATTCCCGCCGCCACCGGGGGCCTGGAACCGATCGTGCGCTGTTACTCCCTGTCCGACGCGCCCACCCAGGATAGCTATCGGATCTCGATCAAGCGCGTCACCGCGTCGCCAGCGAGCCCATGGCCTCCCGGTCGCTCCTCGAATCACTTGCATGATCACATCGAGGTGGGCGATTTATTGCAGGTACGGGCGCCGGCCGGCCACTTCCACATCGATCGCGGCAACGCCCCCGTGGTTCTGGTCGCTGGCGGCATCGGCATTACACCCCTGCTGAGCATGCTCAACTGGAGCCTGGCCGAGCAGCCGGGACGCGAACTCTGGCTCTTTTATGGGATGCGCAATAGCCGCGAGCTGATCATGAAGGCCCACCTGGAGGCCCTGGCGGCCGCCCATCCCAACTTCCACCTCCGCCTGTGCTTCAGTCAGCCTCTACCCGATGATCAAGTCGGCCGGGATTACCAGCACCAGGGGCGCGTCGACATCACCCTTTTCCGTCAGGAATTACGACTCAAACCCTATCACTTTTACGTTTGCGGCCCCGCGCCTATGATGGAGACGCTGATTCCGGCCCTGGAGGATTGGGGCGTACCTACCGCGCGTATTCACTTCGAGACCTTTGGCCCGGCATCGATCAAGCGCCAGCCGCGGGACTCCCAGTCAGCATCTGATGCCGAGGATGAGGAGAACGCCCGCGGGATCATGGTGAACTTTGCCAAGTCCGGCCGACAACTGGCCTGGCAATCCGGCACTCATAGCCTGCTCGAATTTGCCGAAGCCAATGGCATTTCAATCAATTCAGGCTGCCGGGCCGGTGGCTGCGGCAGTTGCCAAACCCGGATCGAATCCGGGGCCGTGTCCTATCGCCAGGCTCCCGACTTCGATCCCGACCCAGGCACCTGCCTACTGTGTGTCTGCATACCCAAGACCAGCGTCACGCTGGAGGCATAAATGATCATTTCCCCGCGGTCCTTGTGGAGCCAGCACATCCTGCCCTTTACCCTGCTCGTCGCCCTGCTGGCGGCGGGTACCCTGGCCGGCGACTTTCTGCTGCATCGTCTGGACCTCGTTTGGGTCGGTCGTTATCTGGGCATTCCCGGCACCCTCCTGATCATCGCCTCCCTGGTCTATTCGTTGCGTAAACGCAAGATCATCGCCTCGGGTAACCCCAAATCCCTGTTACGCCTGCACGAAATCGCCAGTTGGCTGGGGACCCTGCTGGTGCTGATCCATGCCGGCATTCATTTCAATGCCCTTCTGCCCTGGTTGGCGACCGTGGCCATGGGCATCAATGTGATCAGCGGCATGGTCGGCAAGCTGCTCCTCGGCCGCTCCCGCCAGCATGTCCAGGAGCAGCGCGAGCAGTACCAGTTACGGGGGCTCTCCCGTCCCGAGGTGGAGCAGGCGGTCTTCTGGGATGCCGTGACCCTGAATACCATGACCCAATGGCGGAAGGTCCACATCCCGATCTTTTCGGTGTTCGCGATCCTGTCCCTGGGTCACATATTCAGCATCTTCCTGTTCTGGGGTTGGCTATGAACCGCGCCGTCAAATTCGTATTAGCCGCCAACCTAATCGCGCTGACGATCCTCACCTTCACCTATCCAAACCTGATGGTAGGACCCGGCAAGCTGATCGTCGGCCACCAGGATCTGGAGGAGGACTGCTTTGCCTGCCATGCGCCCTTCTTGGGGGCCACGGCCGAGCGCTGCGTGACTTGTCACAAGCCAGCGGACATTGGCCGTCTGACCACGGCGGCGCAACCCATCGCCAAACCCTTGACCTCGACACCCTTCCACCAGCAACTCATCAAGGATGACTGCATGGCCTGCCATAGCGATCACGCCGGGGTAAAGCGCTATCGCCACGCGGGAAGATTCAAGCATGACTTGCTGCGTGTCGCCGCGCGTAATGAGTGTCAGACCTGCCACCGCGCACCCACGGACTCGATCCATCGGGAAATCACCGGCAACTGCGCCCAGTGCCATAGCCAGGATCAGTGGACTCCTGCGACCTACGACCACAATCAGTATTTCCTGCTAGACCGGGACCATCAGGCCCCCTGCGCCACTTGCCATGAGCGCAATGATTACAGTCGCTATAGCTGTTACGGCTGCCATGAGCATAACCCCGAAAAGATTCGGCGCGAGCACATCGAGGAGGGGATTCGCGACTTCAGAAACTGTGTCGAGTGCCATCGCACCGCCAACAAGCACGATATTCGTGGCAAGGGCCAGGAGGGCGGTAAGGACCATGAGCGGAAGAAAAAGCAGCATGATGATGATTGAAGGCGGCTAACGGCTGGCTGATCCAGCTTGAGCCTCGCGAGGGCTCGCCGCCGGGCCCCTCACCACCACTTATTTTCAGGTATTCATCCCATGTCCCAACCTGATCTCAGACGCTTCGCCTGGCTCTCGATCGCCGCGGCCCTGGCGACCATCCTGCTCAAGAGCGGGGCCTGGTGGCTCACCGGATCGGTGGGGCTGTTTTCCGATGCCATCGAATCCCTGGTCAACCTGGCCGGGGCCCTGATGGCTTTGTGGATGCTGACGATCGCGGCCCAGCCCGCGGACGACGATCATTTCTATGGCCATGGCAAGGCGGAATATTTTTCCAGTGGCTTCGAGGGCTTATTGATCCTGGCCGCGGCTATCGGCATCGGCTGGGCCGCCGTGGAGCGACTCCTCCATCCCCAGGCGCTGGAGCAGGTCGGGGTGGGTCTGGGCATCTCGGTGGTCGCCTCCATCATCAACCTGCTGACGGCCCTCGTCCTGCTGCGCGCCGGCCGCGAGCACCGCTCCATCACCCTCGAAGCGGACGCCCATCACCTGCTTACCGATGTCTGGACCTCCGTCGGGGTGATCCTGGGGGTCACCGCCGTTTGGGCGACCGGCTGGCTGTGGCTGGACCCCCTCCTGGCCCTCCTGGTGGCGGCGAATATCATCTGGACCGGGGTGCGGCTGGTGAGCCGCTCCGCCGCTGGCCTCATGGACGCGGCCCTCGCGACGGACCAGCAAGCGGCCTTGGCCGCGGTTATGGAGACTCACCGGCGCCAGGGCATCGATTTCCATGCCCTCTGGACCCGTCAAGCCGGCGCACGCGTCTTCATCTCGGTGCATGTCCTGGTGCCAGGCCGCTGGACGGTCAAGGAGGGGCACGATCTGGTGGAGCGTATCGAGGCCGAGATGCGGGCCGCCCTACCCCATGCCCACGTCCTGACCCATCTGGAGCCCATCGAGGACCCCCTGTCCCAAGAGGATCAGACGCTGGACCGTTAGTAGGCCTTGCCATTGGGCCCCGGACCAGGTTGAGATGACCGGGCCTGCCAGGCCACCGCCCACCTCGGCCAAGCCGCGGACATGACCTCCCCCAACCCACCGATTCAGTCCACCAGGACATTCTTGAACTGCCAGGGGTCGTCCGCCGCCACGTCCTCCGCGAACAGAATGTTGCGATCCGCGAGGGGGGTCCAATCGCTGTAGACGCCGACCATGTCGCCGAGATAGGGCAAGGCGACCGCCATGACCTCGCGATAGTCCATTTCGTCGGGTTCCCGGATGCCGGCGCGCGGATGATTCATGGCCCATGCCACGCCGCCCAGCACCCCCGCCGCGGTCTGGAGGGTGGTGGCCGTGTTGTGGGGGCAGAGGGCGCGGGCCTGGTCGATGGTGAGCCGGGAGCCGTACCAATAAGCCTGGCGGGCATGGCCCAGCAGGAGCACGCCGAGTTCGTCCATGCCGGAGCCGATATCGTCCGCGGTCAGCAAGCGTTGTCGCGGTTGGAGGCGCCAGTTCCCGCCGGCCAACTCGTGCAGCGACAGCACGGCGGCGTCGCAGGGGTAATAGGCATAATGCACGGTCGGACGGTA
>JBATOB010000232.1:0-5613 GCA_049290655.1 Chromatiaceae bacterium
GTGCTCAACCGATGGGCAATGGCGCCATTGCCGCAGCCGATCTCGAACGCCCGCCGCTCCGGCCAGTCCCGCCCCGCGACCACGCGCCGCAGCACCGGCCACAGGTAGTGGTTCGACCAGGTCGGCTCCGCATTGCGATAGCCGTAATCAACAGGAAGGTTTTGCGCCATGGGTGCCTCAAATAAAGGAAAAAAGGGGGGGTCAGTACCCTTTTTCCCGGGGGAAAGGGTACTGACCCCTTATTTTCGCACCACCTACATTAAGGCTCATCGTAACAACAAAGCCAAACTAACCATCCGCATTCAGCCGTTGCGCAGCTTGGCGCAAGAACAACCCGTCCGACTTGCGGGGATCAAAATCCCCAACATAGCGATCCGATGACTGGCTGATTCCCCACTCGGTCAGCGGATGTCCTGGGGCATTCGCGACAGGCATCCCGCCGAGAAAGGCGGCCCAAGCCGAGAAGGTACTTGTGGCTGAGGCCAACAAGACCCGCGCACGCGCCAGCATCAGCAAATCCGTGGTCGCACGACCAGGTCTTAGAAAATATACGTTTTCCATCCTCAGGATGTCTTCCAGCATGTCGACGCTTCCGTCTGAAACCAGAATCGCCGCTACTGGATGACCACAGGCATCACGGATGGCGTTTAGACATTCCACATACCAGGAAACCGGAGTGCGCTGGAGCCAGCCCACCCGATCATAGAACTCTCCAACCTCGGGGGGTGGCTTGAAGTCCTTGCCGCAGCGGATGTTGATACCGACGAATGGCCCTCTCACCGCATCAACGACATCCAGATGCGGAAGACGGGTAATGAAACGCAGTTCTTTTAGGAGATAAGCCTCCCATCCAAACAATGGCTCAAAGCTGTACCACGGGCGATCGAACAGGATGCGAGCATTCATGTTCGGCAATGGCGCAACCGGCAAATCCGCCAGGGCGTCCTCGTGAATCACAGGGTAGTGGCGCGCCCGCCACCGACCGGCAACCACACCGAGATCGCCGGGGCGAGTATCAAAGAGGCCCCATAGAGCGATCTGGCGTAGGTAGCTGGGGTAATCGATGCCTCCTCGCAGCAGCGTACCCACGGAAAGCCGAAACCAGATCGGCGAAATGACTTGGGCGTTGTGGCATTTGGCGAATACGCGACAACGCCCCCAGGAAAAGAGGCGGTTTCCAAAGCCCTCGCCGCGGCGGAATCGTGGCTCGCACAACAGCATTATTCTTTCCGCGATTAGCGGAGCCTGCCTTTAACGTCCGGGACGAAAGCGTGCTTAACTGCTCGGAGCGCGGTGTAGACACGGGGAAACCCGCTGAGCCATGTATGCCAGCGCGCGGTTCCGCGAGTTTTGTATAGCTCAACACTGGATCGCTCGAAATAGTCGCTCTCGTCCATCTCGAGGACAGCAAGCCGATCAGAGTGACGCTCGATTGCTTGATTCAGCAAGATTACATAAATACTTCCACCAAGTTTCAATCCTTGAAAACGGATTGCTTTACGAGTGAGATCGTCCTTTATCTTATTAATGCCCTCAAAAATATAACAAGAGTCATGAAGCGCGATCACAGCATCGGGATCACACACCCGAAAACAAAATTCAAAGTCAGCAACTACCGCTCGGTTGGTATGCTCGCCATCAATGAAGCAAAGTTGAGGCGGCCAAGCTATCGCTGCCATCTCCAGTTCGGAGGCATCATTATCAAAAGTAGTAATTTTTTCAAGAGTAACATCCGGAAATGATCGGACCAGATTGGAGAGCATTTTTTGGGTGGAGTTGTGGTTATAAAAAAACAGTCGACCTCTCTCGTCAGGCTGAAAAGTTGGACGCTTATCGATAGAGTAAATATGCCGACATTTCCGATCGGCAAAATGCGGTTGAATCGTGCCTCCCATGTGTGAGCCAATTTCAAGATAAACATAGGGTTGATGTGATCGCACACTTTCTTGCACCAACAACAACGACCGACGGTCGTCACCCGACGTGGCCGATTCGATGCCACTAAATAATGACAAATCAAGCGACTGAATTCTTTCATCGATAATTTTCATAGCGCAACCTAAGTGACTGACGAATTTCCTGGCTACATCGATGCGGAAAGCGCGTCTTTGCGTAATGCCTCGACATAGAGTGATGGGCAGATCTCCCGCGTCCTCTCGACATCCACGATCTCCACAATATGCACCGATCGGCCATACCCACAGAACAGCGGATCTTCCCAACAATCTGGCGACAACTCCTCGCGAAGCGTGAAACGGTCATACATAATCCTATGTTGCTTGGGATACCCCTGAAGGTAATCGTACATCTTTTTCAGCAACGATCGATCACGGGGATAGATGTTCTCGCGATGAAGATTCTGCCAGTAGAGCAGACGGCCCGCCGCCTTGGCGTCGCCACGCTCGAATTCGGTGATGTAATTGCGGCAGAGTTGATACAAATCCGGGACTACTATTCGTAGTACCCCGCCAGACTTCAGCACCCGAGCAGCCTCGTCCAGCACCTTCTTGCGGATAGTGGTATCGAGGTGTTCCAGTACATGAGACAGGTAGACCACGTCCACACTGCCATCGGCAAACGGCCACCGCCTGGCGAGGTTGAGATAGCGGATGCGCGGGGTCCCCGGTGGACTGGTCCGGCCTGGCAGGAGGCTCTTGAGGATCAGACGCCACGACTTGTCGGTGTTGATCCAGCGTACCGGCGTGACCCCTCCGCACCCCAGATTCACCAACACGCGCGATGGCGGCTCGGGTGTGTCGCGTGTACTCGGATCAGCACTCATTGGACAGGGATACCTTCGGGGTTGGATTGTTGGAAATCAGCCGGGGGCCTTCTTGGCCCGCAAGCCGCCAAACGTTGAGGATGGCGCGCCCTTCACCGAGCAGCTTGACCGGAATGTACCGGTACCAGGGCCGTCGCAGGTGAAAACGCGTGCGTTCTTCAGCAATGGCGGTACCGGCCAAGATCAAGGGCGGCAGCAGAAAGCAGGCGACGTGAAAGTTGTACAAGACGTTGAAGCAGAGGGGACAGGTCACGTAGAGAAGGGGACAGTACCCTTTTTTACCTCTTTTTTAACGCCTTTCCGCTCCCAGCTCGATGCCGGCCATGGCCAGGGAACACAGCATCCCCGCCACCAGGCCGAGCAGCAGGAGGATGACGTGATCCCCGTACACCTGGGTGGCGACGGCGAAGGTGGCGATGTTGGCAATCAGCAGGGCCGCGAACGACGCCGCGTAGTACGACAGGCTTTCACTGGCCCGCCCCAGCAGCCGGAGACCCTGCCACATACGCAGGGCGAGACAATACAGCAGCCAGAGGATGGCCAGGGCGCCGGGGATGCCCAGCTCGACGACGACCTTGCCCAGCCCGGCTTCGGACGAGCCACCGATGGCCTTCGCCGCCATCCGCCCCTCGACATGCGCCATTCCCTGCGACGCGATGCCCGCGCCCAGGCCGATGCCCGAGGAGCGGGCCAGGGCCGATTCCAGCAAATTCAGCGCCGTCTGGACGCGCCCGCCCACGTCGGCGAACACCGTCACCCCGCGCTGGAGATACAGGTCCGACTCGGAGGCCTGCTCCTGGGGATCCAGCAGGGTGAACGCGAACGAGCCCACCACGCCGAGCATCAGCAGCGTCAAAGTCTGGCGGGTCACCCCCTTGTGCAGGAAGATTAGCAGCGCCCACTGCACAGTCAAGAAAATGGTCAGGGTCATCAGCATCTTACGCCGCCCGGTCAAAATGATGGCGCCCACCAGCGCCACTACCATCAGCCCCGCCACGATGCGGAATGCCAGCGAGGGGTTGCGGGTCGCCAGCATGATCAGGAAGGCGGCGGCGGTGGCGGCATGCCAGGCAGCAATCTCGCCCGTTCGGAGAATGCCGGCATAGGATTCCAACGCGACTCCCTGGTCGAAAATAATCAACTGGCCACCGGCGAAGGTGCCGATGTCCCGAAGGACGGGCCACTGGTCCGAATACTCCAGCGACAGATAGACCGTCAGCACCGCCGGCGCCATGATCAGGATATAGGCCGTCAGGTAGGTGGTGATTCGCCGCTCGGAGTTGGCATAGGCCACCCCCACCAGGAGGGCGGCGATGGGCCCGAGGTAAAAGACCAGCCCCAGCAACGGCACCTGCGGATTGCCCCAGCGGACCCATGCATGGCCTACCTGCGCCAGGACCACCAGAAAGTAAATGCCCCACGCCGCCTTCAGCCGGGGGTCGTACAGGTAAAGCGGACGCAGGCGGCGCACCGCCCCGTTGGCGTACGCGACGGCGATTGTCACACCGAACATCGCGGTCCCCCACACCAGGTAATACCCCGGCACGCCGGGCGTGAGCTTGCGGAACACATCCTGCAAAACGCCAAGGACCAGGATCGCCAACAGACCCCGGCGCCAGTCGCCGAGCGTCAGCGCGATCACGAAAAACGAAACAAGTACGGCGAGTTCGATCATGGGGTTAAGGCGCGGAACCCACGGGCAAGGCTAGCAGGTTGCCAAGCGCCGTGTCCGCACCCGTAACGGGCACGAGCCCACCGCGCCAGCCGAGACGATACAGCGCGTATCCGCAGTCCGCGAGCAGTCGCCTCGGCTCCGCCCCCCCTGAAAGCTCCACCAGAATCGCCGCGATTCGTTGACGTTCCAGGTGCCCGCGCGCGCCTTCCAGTGCTTGCAGCTCATGGCCCTCGACATCGAGCTTCCAGAGCTTGACCTCCGGGATGCGGTTTTCGTCAAGAAACGAGTCCAGGGTGGTCATCGGCAGGGAAAGGGTCGGAAAGTGTTTCCGCTGGTACCAGTCGGTTCTGGCGGTCGATCGCGCCCCGTCGACCTGCATGACCACCGTGTCGTCGGCGCTTGAAAGCCCCTTGCGGATCACCTTGACCGACCATTCCGGGTAACGGGCGAGGCACTCTTCCAACCAGTCAGCGGCCGACGGCAAGGGCTCAAACGCGAACAGATCAACCCCGAGCAGCGGGGCCAAATACAGGGCCATCTGGCCAATATTGGCGCCGGAATCGATGACGACCCCGCCCTGTTTCAACCAGCGGCGCAGCCAGCCCATCTGCTCGGGGCCCTCGTAATCCCCATAGACGATCCAGCGCTCGCACGCATCCGATAGGTCCAGCTTCCACACCACACCGTTCGACGCCTCCACCCAGGCGGTACCCTCGCCCGCCAGCCTGGGACCATAAAGCCGTTCGAGCAAGCCGAGCTTGTGAGGTAATGGTAGATGCCTGAGTTGCCGCAGCACGAAGGGAAGGCGTAGTGCTTCCAACTTATTTAGCAAAACTGCGTTTCCCGAAGAGAGGAAAGGGGCCGTGTACGTAAACCAAATTTTAGTATCCGTTAATTTCCGTTTCTATCATGCGGGCAGATCAGCCTGCCTTCTTCATTGGCGATGCCAGTAACCGCAGCAATTTCCACCATGCCTTGAAATGCAACGGCCATGATACCACGGCGTTGTACAGATACCGGTGGGCGGCTACAGGATCCCGGTCCGCGAGCAGACTACCTAAAAAATAGTTGAATTTCGCATGTACCAAACCAGAAAAGTATTTCTTATGGGTCCGGTGATTTTCGAAATCCGCTTGCAACCGATCCAGCACTGGCC
>JBATOB010000233.1:0-3537 GCA_049290655.1 Chromatiaceae bacterium
ATGGTCAGAACCTGCGGCGGCATGGGTCTCGTATCAAGGCTGCCGCGAGGGTCCGCTACTAGAGGGATCCAAGCCCTGCCGCTTCCGTTGCGAAAGGTCAGTGTGCCTGCCTCGTCCCTTAAATATCGCCCTGGCCTAACGCTGGAGTACCAGTTCCAGTACAACCTTGCTGCCAAAGTAAGCCAGTATGAGGGTCACAAACCCGCTTAAAGTCCAGATGATCGCTGTCTTGCCCCGCCATCCGTAGCGGAGGCGACCTATGAGCAGGCTGCCAAACATCAGCCAGGCTAGAGTCGATAACACGGTTTTATGAACCAGGTGCTGGGCGAACATATCTTCCAGAAAGGCAAATCCGCTCATGAGGGCCAGGGTGAGAAGGGCGAAGCCTGCGCCAATCATCTCAAAGAGCATGCTTTCCATGGTCTGTAGCGGTGGCAAGGTACGGATGAAGCCGCCGGTTTGACGCCTGCGCAGATGATGGTCCTGAATTGCCAGCAAGATAGCCTGAACGCTGGCCAGGGTAAGCAGGCTGTAGGCCAGCATGGAGATGAGTACGTGGATCTTGATGTCCCATCCCACGGCCGGACGCATGAAATTGAGACTCGGGAAGCTTGCTTCCAGCGCCAATGTCAAGGCCGCCACGGGTAGCAGTACGAGGCCTAGGTTCTCCACTGGCTTGGTGATGCTGGAGATCAGCAACAGGGCAATCACGGTCCAGGAAGTTAGAACCAAGGCATTGAAAAAGGCAAGATTGAGTCCCGGTTGGCTGAAAATACCATCGTAGAGAAGCCAGGCGTGGAGCAGCATCCCCGCAAAAACAAGCCATAAGGCGAGGATGCGGGGGGGCTGATACGGATGATCGCGGCCTAGCAAACGCCACCCGATCAGGCCCGTGGCGGCGAGGTAAAGGGCGATTGCGGTCAGGGAAAAGTAGAGGTGATTCATGTAAGGGAATACTCGCATAAAGACGGCGCGTGGGAAACGATGCCGGCGGAGCGCCTGATCACTCGGGCCTTAGATCTAACGCGCAAGCCCGTCCATCCGTCCGGGAAGCCTCTGCATTATACTGGACATAATTCTACCGCCCGCGGGCCTGGCAGGCCCATTACCACTATTTTTTCCTGCTCGAGGAAGACCATGTTCGAAAATCTGCAGGAGCGCCTCGGACGCGCCCTCGACAATCTCCGTGGCCGGGGTCGCCTGACCGAAGACAACATCAAGGACTCCCTGCGCGAGGTGCGCATGGCCTTGCTCGAGGCCGATGTGGCCTTGCCGGTGGTGCGTGCCTTTGTTGACCGGGTACGCGACAAGGCGATGGGCGAGGAGGTGGCGCGCAGCCTGACGCCGGGCCAAGTCCTGATTAAGATTGTAAACGACGAGTTGGTTGAACTCATGGGTTCGGCCAACGAGGTCCTGAACCTGGCGGCCCAGCCGCCGGCGGTCGTACTAGTGGCTGGCCTTCAGGGTTCGGGCAAGACCACCAGTGTTGCAAAGCTCGCCCGCTGGCTCCAGGACAAGCAAAAAAAGAAGGTTATGGTGGTCAGTTGCGACGTCTATCGTCCGGCGGCCATTGACCAGTTGCGGACGCTGGCGGGGGAGGTGGGCGCGGAATTCTTCCCCAGCCGGGAAGACCAGGATCCGGTTCACATCGCCCGGTCGGCCCTGGACTCGGCCCGCAAGCACTTCAAGGACGTCCTTATCGTCGATACCGCGGGGCGGTTGCATGTCGATCAGGCCATGATGGAGGAGATCCAGCGTCTGCACGCGGCGGTCAAGCCCATCGAGACCCTATTCGTCGTGGATGCCATGACCGGTCAGGACGCGGCCAATACCGCCAAGGCCTTCGACGCCGCCCTGCCGCTCACGGGCGTCATCCTCACCAAGACCGATGGCGACGCCCGTGGCGGCGCTGCCCTGTCCATCCGCTTCATCACGGGTAAGCCCATCAAGTTCCTGGGCGTTGGCGAGAAGACGTCGGCCTTGGAGCCTTTTCATCCAGATCGCGTCGCCTCGCGCATTCTTGGCATGGGGGATGTCCTGTCGTTGGTCGAGGAGGTGCAGAGCAAGATCGACCACCAGAAGGCGGAACTGCTGGTCAAAAAGATCCAGAAGGGCAAAGATTTTGATCTGGCGGATTTTCGCGACCAGTTGACGCAGATGTCGAACATGGGGGGTATGGCCGGGCTCATGGATAAGCTGCCAGGCATGGGCCAGGTGCCGGAGCATCTCAAACAGCAAGTGAACGACAAGGAACTGAAGCGGCTCGTGGCCATGATCAATTCCATGACCCCTCATGAGCGGGCCTTTCCCGCTCTCATCAAGGGGGCGCGCAAGCGACGCATCGCCATGGGCTCGGGCACCCAGATCCAGGATATCAATCGCCTGCTCAAGCAGTTCACCATCATGCAGAAGACCATGAAAAAGATGAAGGGTGGAGGTATGGCGCGGATGATGCGCTCTCTGTCGGGTCGGCTTCCGGGCATGGGGATGCCAGGGCGGATGCCGTTTTGATGGTCTTGCCAGGCCGGATAGGGCCCTTAGGCGATTTTGGCGCTTTTCATTTTTCCAATTTCAAGTAAAATGCCGTGTTTTCCTGTGCCCCGAATGGTGCCGGGAGACCGATTCTGGAACCCAATCAGGACTAACCATGGTCACGATCCGTTTGTCGCGGGGCGGCGCCAAGAAGCGCCCCTTTTATCAAGTCGTCGTTGCCGACGTGCGTTGTCGCCGAGATGGGCGTTACATTGAGCGTATTGGCTTTTTCAATCCCATCGCCGTTGGCGGCGAGGTTAAGGTGCGTCTGGATCGCGAGCGCGCCGACTACTGGATTTCCCAGGGCGCCAAGCCTACCGAGCGCGTGGACAAGTTATTGAAGCAAGTGGCCAAAGAGGCCGTAAGCCTGCCGGCCGCCACGGGCGTCCAGGCCGTCGTCGCCTCCTGATTCCACTCACGGCGAGCAGGCTCCGGGCCTGTTTGCGCCAGGAATCGCACCCCATGGCGGATGACCGTACCCTAGTGGTTGGACGCATCTCCGGTATCTATGGGGTGCATGGGTTGGTCAAGATCTTCTCCGAGACCGACCCTCAGGAAGCCATTCTGGGCTATACTCCTTGGCTCTTAGGTGATAGGGCCGAGGTGCGAACCGCGGTCGAGGGTCGGCGGCATGGCAAGGGCCTGGTCGCTCGCATTGTCGGTTGTGAAGACCGGGAGCAAGCGGCGGTTCTGGTGGGTCAGACCATTTCGGTCAGCCGGGAACAATTGCCACCGCCGGGCGAGGACGAATTCTACTGGGCCGATCTGGAAGGTTTGGCCGTGGAGACCCTGGATGGGGTGCCTCTGGGCAAGGTCCATCATCTCTTCGCGACCGCCGGTAACGATGTCCTGGCGGTGCGTGGTGAGCGCGAGCGCCTGATACCTTTTGTTTGGGGTGAGGTGGTCACGGAAGTA
The DNA here is from genome assembly GCA_049290655.1 of Chromatiaceae bacterium. Taxonomy (GTDB): domain Bacteria; phylum Pseudomonadota; class Gammaproteobacteria; order Chromatiales; family Chromatiaceae; genus M0108. The sequence continues at coordinate 3,448 of JBATOB010000233.1, forward strand.
GACTTGGAGCGGGGGCTGATGCGGGTCGCTTGGGACCCGGATTTCTAGCCGCGGTCTGGCGGCGTGCGCTTCGATGTCATCACCCTCTTC
>JBATOB010000234.1:0-8109 GCA_049290655.1 Chromatiaceae bacterium
GGCGCAGAGGACCTGGGGCAGCGCCAAACCGCTGCGATTGAAGTAGTCGGTGCAGCTTAAATCCGAGGGAAAACTGTCCTGGACATGGGGTCCACTTTAGTCAGGTCTGAGGGGCCCTGTCAGGGGATAATTTAGCTTGCAGGGGTGCCGGCTTTGGATTCAGGTTCGGGCTCGGCTTGGAGAACTGTTTCGGTTGTGGCGCCTGGCTGCTTTTCCCGTAACCAGGCTAGGAGCAGTTCGTAGCCGAGTACCAGTACAACGGCTCCAACGAAGAGGCCGATGATGCCCTGACCGATGAAGCCACCGATGGCCCCTATGAAGATGACGGGCATGGGCACCGAGATGCCCTGCCCCAGCAGTATGGGTTTGAGGATGTTGTCGATGGTGCCGACGAAGAGGGTCCAGATCAAGAAGAGTACCGCCGTGGTGGTGCTGGCGGTGTAGAAGAGATAAATAGCGGCTGGCACCATGACCGGGAAGACACCCAGTTGGATGGTACTCAGCAACAGGCCGATCAAGGCCCAAAGGCCGGCGGCCGGCACCCCGGCGGCCAGCATGCCCAGACCCGCCAGCGTTGCTTGAATCATGGCTACGCCCAGAATGCCACGGAACACGCTACGTACCACGGCCCGGGACAATTGGGCGAATCTAAAGCCATGACTGCCCGCCAGGCGAAGGGCGATGCTGTGGACCATGTTGCCGGCCTCTTCGCTCTTGGCCAGAAAGACCGCGGCGATGAAGATGGCGAAGATGAAATGCAGGATGCTGATGCCTGCGTCCTTGGCGAAGCCGAGGGCCCATTCGCCCACCATCCGCAATTGGGGCTCGATCATGCGGAAGGCGTCTTCCAGGTTCGATGACGCCGTTTTCCAAAAGTCTTCAATATCGGGCCCCACCAAGGGGATGTAGGTCAGGTCGGGGGCGGGTGGGATGATCAGTTTTCCGGCCTCGAAGCCGCGGGCCAGACTCTCGGCGCCCTGGACGAGGGTTCCGCTCAACATGACGATTGGCACAATGAGCACTAGGAGCGCAATAAGGATGAAAAGGACCGAGGCGATTACCCGGCGATTGCCCGCGAGGCTGAGCAGGGCCTGATAGCCTGGGTGGACGGCGATGGCAATGATGATGCCCCAGGCGAGCGGCGCCAGGAAGGGTCGCATGATGGCGAAGCATAGGGAGATCCACAAGGCCAGAAGGCTGATGCGGATCGCGATCTCAACCGCCCGGTCCACGGCTTCGTGACCGGTTGTCAAGGATTTGCCTGCGGGAGGGAGCTTGGTCTCCGCCATGGGTTGCCTTTCCTGTTAGCCGGATAGCTTGGGACCGCGGGATTTTGGCGGGGAGGGCCAGACCCCATTGTTAAGGGCTAGCCGACCCTGGTGGGCCTGGGTGCCTGGGTCAAGGCTCCATCTTGACCGTCACGCCACTGGAACTCAGGTTGAATTGGAGCCCCTGGGAGGTGGACTGGAGGCGCATGATGACGCCATTCTGGTTTTTGAGGACGGTGCCACCGACGCCGCCGGCGAGGGTGATGGCGCCTTCCAGTTGCACATAGGTGCCGGGGAAATCAGCCAGCTTTTTCAGGTCGTAGACCTCGCCCACCGCCGAGATCTTGGAGGCCCCAAAATTGGCGCCGGCACTGATACCATTGATCTTGAAGTCATGCTTCTTGCCTTGGAACTTGAGTTCGCCCTTGCCGAAGCTGCCGCCGACGATAAAGGCAATCTGGGTCTCGTCGATGCTCACGGTGCCAGATGGCTTTTTAGGGGTTTCGGCCAGGGTCGCGCCACTCACGAATAAGGCGAATCCCGCCAGGGCGGAGGTAAAAAAATCACGACGCTTGATCATGTAACGACTCCAAATAGCGTGAGAAGGAGGTTAGAACTATAAGGCCTAGTAGCGGGATACGGGAACCGGCCCTGCGGAGGATGATCGAACAACTCGAACATTAACACAATCGGGCGTGAGCGAGCCGGTTGGGTGGTGCAGCTTCATGGCGGGAGAGATGTCTTGTACGGGCAAGGATTGCCATCCCTATCCTGGTTCAGTGGCTTTGACAGGAAGATCCGCAAGGAAAATTGTCGCGGGCAGGCCTTGACCTGCTTTAATGTCGGCATCCCCATGCATTGGCGGCCCTTTACCCTTGGCGCCGATTGCCTCGGCGTCGCAACTAAACCGAGAGGAGAAACCCCATGTCCGGACTTGAGCAAATCGAAATCGCAAGATATAACAAGGAACTGGTGGTCGATGTGCGTCATCTGGTCGGTAAGTACTGCCGCATCATGTCTTGGGAGGTGCCGGAACTTGATGAGAAGGAGGCAAGTCGTCTCATTTTTAGCGCCCTGAGGTCGGCCTTGGACGAGGCCGAAAAGGGTTAGGCCGTCGGACCGGTCTGGCTGGATGGCGCGGGTTGGGGCGAGGGGTTATTCCCGATCCGTGTTATGACTCTTGGTCGTCCAGCGGGAGTCGGCAACCGCATCGCTGGCTCGGGGCTGGACCCAGCTTTCGCCTGCTTCTCCAGTCTCCTTTTTCCAAAGAGGGGCCTTGGTCTTGAGTTGGTCAATCAGAAATTCGCAGGCGCGGAAGGCCGGCCCCCGATGGCTGGCGGCGACGGCGACGAGGACGATGGGATCCTGGGGTTCCAGAACCCCGACGCGGTGCAGAATGCGAATGGCATCGACGGGCCAGCGGCTGGCCGCCTCCTCGGCGATGACCCGGAGGGCCTTCTCGGTCATGCCGGGGTAATGTTCGAGAGTCAGGCGGCTGACTCGATTGCCTTCGTTGAAGTCGCGCATCAGGCCTAGGAAGCTGACCAGTGCCCCGATCCGGGTCTGACCTAGCCAGAGGGTGCGTTGCTCCTCGGGGGGGTCGAAGGGTTCGGCCTGAACTCGGATATCAAGGAGCATGCCAGGGCCTGATCAGGCGGACTGTTCCGACGGAACCAAGGAGTCCAGGGTCTCGGGAGGCCCTACCTCCACCACCTGGCTAGTTGGTACGAAGCTGAAGCCGCAGACCTGGGGCGTGAGGTTCTCCTCCGCTGTGCGGGGATATTTGCGGCAGCTTGGTGGGCGAAAGGTGTAAATGGCGCACATGCTCAAGCCGCCCGCGTCATAGCGCAGAAATGGGCAGGGATAGGGCAGCTTGCAACACTCCCCGCAGCGGTTGCAGTCGCCGACACGGTTAGTGGCAACCGGCAACAGCGAAGTCGCAAGGCGCTTGATTTTCTTCTTCATGAACTGAGAATAGCTGGGAACTGGGCTTTGGGTCCGGTTGAACCTAGGCCTCACTTGCCAACTGGGGCAGGGCGAGGTCAATCAAATCACCGTTGATGCTTTATGCTACCGTAAGACGAAGCGGTGGAACAGCGCCTCTCCAAGTTTTGCATAAGTCTCCGGCGGGGGCGGGGCAGGGAATCCGGTTCCCCGCACGTCCTGATGGCGGTGATTGGTATCGCGGCGAGTCTGGAGCGCATAGTCCTCGACCCCCGCATCAGCCAGTCGGCGCATCAAAGTCTCCATCCCACGGGCTAGCCGCCAGTCTGGAGGCACGGTAGTCCTTACTTCCAGGGGGATTCCAGCCGTGAGTAGCAGGCGCAGGCTCTCCCAGGCGCGTTCCCCAGAGGTTGTCGCTCCGGTGAGGGCCGGGTAGTCCTTGGGCAAGGCCTTGATATCCAACCCAACCCAGTCCAGAAGCGGCCCTAGCGTCTCCAGGCGTTCGGGGTAGATGCCCGCCGTGTGCAGGCCAATCTTAAAGCCCATCGCCTTGACCTGAGTCAGGGCGGCGGGCAAGGCGTTTTGCAGCGTGGGTTCGCCGCCACTGAAGACCACGGCGTCCAGGAGTCCTTGGCGACGTTCCAGAAATGCCTCTACCTGGCTCCAGGGGATGGCATCGGCGCCATCGGGCGGCAGCAGATGGTTGTTGTGACAGTAGGAGCAACGCCAGGGGCAGCCCTGGCAGAAGATCACCGCCGCCAGTTCCCCCGGATAGTCGAGACTGGTCAGGGGGGTAAGACCGCCAACGCGCAACGCGTCCTTGTCCATGCCCTTATCTCGTAGCATTTCTCAATCGCACTTTTGCACTTTAAGGCGCCCCGGGGCCTGGGACCGCCGTTGCTCAACAAAATAGCGCCGCTCCTGGTGCTCGGAGCGCTTGCCGGCGTTGAAAGCAGTTATTGGGCGATGGTAGCCCATGACTCGGGTCCAGACTTCGCAGCGGGTACGCTCGTCGTCCTTGAGTGGGATGCTATGGTTATCCGACATGGTGTATCTCTCCTGAAAAAGTATTGAATAGGATTCACCCATGGCAACAGTCCGCCTGGGTCTGGGGCTGCTTGCGGGCCATGATTTCCTGGTCACAGCGGGGGCAGAATTCATGCTCGCCGGGGATATAGCCATGGCTGGGGCAGATGGAAAAGATGGGCGTGATGGTGATGTAGGGCAGGCGGAAATGGGTCAGGGCGCGGCGGATCAGGCGTTTGCAGGCCTCGGGGCTGGAGATTTGCTCGCTCATGTAGAGATGTAGCACGGTACCGCCCGTGTATTTGCCCTGGAGTTCCTCCTGCAACTCCAAGGCTAGGAAGGGGTCATCCGTGTAACCGACTGGAATCTGTGAGGAATTTGTGTAGTAGGGCGCATTCGCCGAACCAGCCTGGAGTATGCTCGGGAAGCGCTTGCGGTCCTCGCGGGCGAAGCGATAGGTGGCTCCCTCCGCGGGGGTTGCTTCCAGGTTGTACATATGGCCTGTTGCCTCCTGGAACTCCACCAGTCGCGCCCGCGTCCGGTCGAGAAAGCGCAGGGCCAGTGCCTTGCCCGCGGTTGAGGTGATGTCCTCCCGGTCCTGGGTGAAGTTCCGGACCATTTCGTTCAGGCCATTGACCCCGATGGTGGAGAAGTGGTTGCGCAGGGTGCCGAGGAAACGCTTGGTGTAAGGAAAGAGGCCGTCATCCAGATGGCGCTGGATGATCTTGCGTTTGATCTCCAGGCTGTCGCGGGCCAGATCGACCAGGCGGTCCAGGCTGGCCAGGAGGCCGGCCTCGTCGCCGGCATGGGCATGGCCCAGACGCGCGCAATTGAGCGTCACCACGCCCAGGGACCCCGTCTGCTCGGCGGAGCCGAAGAGGCCGTTGCCGCGCTTGAGCAATTCCCGCAGGTCGAGTTGCAAGCGGCAGCACATGGACCTGACCATGTTAGGTCTGAGTTCGGAATTGATGAAATTCTGGAAATAGGGCAGGCCGTACTTGGCCGTCATGGCGAAGAGGCGCTCGGCGTTTTCACTGTCCCAGGGAAAGTCCTCGGTCATGTTGTAGGTGGGAATGGGAAAGGTAAAGATACGGCCCTTGGCATCGCCTGCCGTCATGACCTCGATATAGGCACGGTTGATGAGGTCCATCTCATACTGGAGATCGCCATAGGCGAAGGGCTGCTCCTCGCCGGCGATGATGGGTATCTGTTCGCGCAAATCCTCCGGGCAGACCCAGTCAAAGGTGAGATTGGTGAAGGGTGTCTGACAGCCCCAGCGCGAGGGCACATTCAGGTTATAGATGAGTTCCTGGATATACTGACGAACCTGCGTATATACCAGCAGATCCTTGCGCACGAAGGGCGCCATGTAGGTATCGAAGCTGGAGAAGGCCTGAGCACCGGCCCATTCATTCTGCAGGGTGCCGAGGAAATTAACGATCTGGCCGATGGCGGATGACATGTGGCGCGGTGGGCCTGATTCGACCTTGCCCGGCACGCCATTGAAGCCCTCATGTAATAAGGTGCGCAGGGACCAGCCGGCGCAATAGCCGGCAAGCATGTCGAGGTCGTGGATATGGACGTCGCCCGCGCGATGGGCCTCGCCGATCTCGGGAGGGTAAACGTGCGATAGCCAATAGTTGGCGATCATCTTGCCCGAGGTGTTGAGGATGAGGCCGCCCAAGGACCAGCCCTGGTTGGCATTAGCGGAGACGCGCCAGTCGGACCTGTCCAGGTATTCATCGATGCTGGCGGCGGCGTCCACCAGGGTGCGGCGGTCCGAGCGTAGTTTGCGATGCTGTTCACGATAGCGGATATAGGCTCGGGCCGTTTCGAAGTGATCGTCCGCGATGAGGGCCTGCTCCACCAGGTCCTGGATGGCCTCGATATCCGGCATACGGCCATCGTGGAAGCGGTGGCTGAGCACCTTGACGACTTGGGAGGTCAGCCGCTCGGCCTCCTGCGTCCCGAATTCGCCACTGGCCCGCCCCGCTCGTTCAATAGCCGAGCGAATCTTGCCGGCCTCGAAGGCTACCTGGTTGCCATCGCGCTTGAGGACGCGGGTGGGCAGGGTGGCGGGCCTCGGCTGGACGTTAGGCATGGGTGGTAACCTCGATGAGCACAAGATATTGTGGTTGAGAGTATACGAAGCCCAAGATGTGGGTATTTGATCTGGGTCAAGCAAGGGCCTGTCATGGGGTCTATTGGGTGCCCCCGGGCCTAGAACACCTCCGTTGTTGCCGGATTTGGAGGGGCGTCCCGGGTCGGATGTGGGTCATCCCCATCGGGAGGGTCCGCCAATTACTTTATGGAAATATGGTTTGGCATGCCCGCCATGCATCTTGGTGGACACGGCGGTGTGGGACCCCTCGGTCAATGCGGCTGGACCCGATTCGGTGTGATCGAATGAGTGTGCTGATTACACGATGATGCCCTTGACTTGAGTTTGAATAGCCGAGTTGATTGTTTCGTGAATCACTGAATGGTCACTAAAGGCGGCGTGGTTTCCACGGAGTGTTGACAATAAAAATTTTTGGTTTAAATTAGCCATCCCATTACCGTATCAAGTTGCACTGATTCGGTATGCAATGTTACTCCCCTACTCACCAGGAGTTTTTTATGGAATTGGAAAATCTAAGCTATGAAGAGATCCAGCGCCTTGTCGCCGATCTCGAGCAGGATCGCCTCAATGCCATCGCTGCCCTTGAGCAGCGCAAGGAGCAGGCCAAATATGAGTTGGCGCAAATCATCAAGGACATGATTGCCGAACGAGGTTATTCCCTGACCGATATCGTTCCCCTGCTGGGCGTCAAAAAGCGCCGTGGTCCGGCCCGTTCGGCTGTTGCCCCGCGCCGCGCCGCGGCGGATAATCGCCAACGTACCCTTTATGTTGATCCCGATAATTCCGATAATGTCTATTCTCGCGGCGCTACTCCTGGCTGGATGAAGCAAAAGATGCAGGATCAGGGATACGATCCCGCTAACAAGGGAGATCGCAATGCCTTCAAGGCTAATTATCTGAAGGTCGTGGAAGGCTGATTGGAAAATAGATATCCAGGGGAGTCGGCGTCTTGACTCGCGCCGATTATCCTCCTTCCTGACCCTCACGGATTTATGGCTAGGCGCCCCTCGGGCGCCTTGGCTGTTTCTGGGGTATTCCGAGGTTCACACCTGGGACTATCGTATCCGAATAGACCGGGTTTGCATTTTCCCAGGATGCGGCCAAGCTGATTGACCCGCCCCTACTTGACGATCTATCCTCATTAACGCCCTCCACAACTTATGACCAGTGACCGTCGAGATTTGCATCCCGTCGCCGGTGATGGCGATGTGGTGGCCTTTCTGCGCAAGCTGAAGGCCGCTCCGCCGCGGCCCGGGGGGCGGCGTGGGCGCCTCATCTTCGCCATGGACGCAACCGCCAGCCGCGAACCGACCTGGGACCAGGCCTGCGCCATCCAAGCCACCATGTTCAGCGAGACGGCGAACCTGGGGGGGCTTTCCGTGCAACTCTGCCACTTTGGTGGTTTCCTTGACTTCGAGGCCTCGCCCTGGTGTGACCAGGCCGAGGAATTACTCGGGCGCATGACCCGCGTCTATTGCTCGGCGGGTCTGACGCAGATCGGGCGCGTCCTGGAACATGCCTTGGAGGAGCGTAAGCACTGCAAAGTTGACGCCTTGGTCTTGGTCGGCGATGCCATGGAAGAGGAACCGGCGCGGCTCGCCGACCTCGCCGGCCAACTTGGCCTTGTGGGGTTGCCGATCTTCGTCTTCCAGGAGGGACGCGATCCCCAGGCGGAAAAGACCCTGCGCGTCATTGCCAGTTTGAGCGGTGGGGCCTGGTGCCCCTTTGATGCCCATAGCCCCGAGGTAC